>CALKDJ010000146.1 GCA_938084195.1 uncultured Methylophilaceae bacterium | reverse complement strand
TTGGTATTCGGGAGACGAGTCTGGAAATGGTGGTATTTATAATTTTGTGACAAAAAGAGGGCTATGCGCTGGTAAAAATTCACAAATTTCGTGGACTCAAGTTGAAACTGGTTCCTCTATTACTTGGAAATATCCAAGTTGTATATTAATGGGAGATCAATCACAAGGTGAATTTTATTCTGTTGCTTTAACAAATAATTATCAACAAGCTGATACTGGAACTAAAATGATGCATATTGGAAAAAATTCCCGAAGTCATATTATTTCAAAAGGTATATCAGCTGGCAAATCAAAAAATAGTTATCGTGGAATTGTAAATGTAACAAATAAAGCTATTGGAGCTAGAAATTACTCACAATGTGATTCATTATTAATTGGAAATCGTTCAAATGCAAATACGTTTCCATTTATTTCAATTCAAAATTCTACGACAAAACTTGAACATGAAGCCTCAACATCTAAAATTGGTGAAGAGCAAATTTTCTATTTTTTACAGCGAGGAATTGGTTTAGAAAAAGCTATTGAGTTATTAATAAGTGGATTTTGTCGTGATATTTTTACTCAATTACCATTAGAGTTTGCTGTCGAAGCAGACAAATTATTAACTTTAAAATTAGAAGGAAGTGTTGGATAATGAATTTAAATTCTCCTATTTTGGAAGTCAAAGATTTACAAGTTTCAATTAATGAAAACCAAATTTTAAAAAACTTAAACTTAAAAGTAAATAAAGGTGAAATTCATGCAATTATGGGTCCAAATGGATCGGGAAAAAGTACTTTTTCAAAAGTTTTAGCGGGTCACCCAGCTTATTTAATTTCACATGGTGATATTATTTTTAAAGGTTCAACTATTCTTGACTTAGATCCTGAACAACGATCACATTTAGGTATTTTTTTAGCTTTTCAATATCCAATTGAAATTCCTGGTGTGAGCAATGAAGATTTTTTACGTTTGGCTTATAATGCTAAACAAAAATTTTATCACAAACCAGAAGTTGATCCAATTGAATTTTTAGCAATTATTGATAAAAAATTAAAATTTGTAAATATGTCACCGACGTTTTTAAGTCGAAATGTTAATGAAGGATTTTCCGGTGGTGAAAAAAAACGAAATGAAATTCTTCAAATGATTTTATTAGATTCCGAATTAGCCATTTTAGATGAAACAGATTCTGGGTTAGATATTGATGCTTTAAAAACAATTTCTATGGGAATTAATAATTTTATGAATTCTTCAAAGTCTATTTTACTAATTACTCATTATCAAAGATTATTAGATTATATCAAACCAACTTATGTACATGTTATGCAAGATGGAAAGATTATAAAAACTGGTTCAGCAGAATTAGCAAAAGAATTGGAAGAAAAAGGTTATGAATGGTTAAAATAATAAATGACTTAAATAAAAAAATAATTTTAATACTACACTTTATTGGTTATATCATGAAGCTATGGAAAGATTCCAAAGATATTGAATTTGTCAAACAAACCATTGTTCATCGAAAATTAGATACTCTTTACGTTAATAAATTATCCGACCAAGAAAGACAGGAACGTATTGACCAGTTAAAATAATGTCTCAGAGCCGCCTAATAAGCTTTCTAAGGGGCTCTTAACTAAGTTACTAGGGTACAAGTTAGAAGGCTTTTTGGCCAGTTTCTAGTATTTATATTTAATTTTATTTTCTCTATTGTTATTAATTCATAAATATGCTACCATTAGTAAGAATTGCATACTAATGGTAGGATATTTCTATGAACATAATACAATATTGCCTAATTATAGGTATTATTCTTATGGGCAAATCTTTTGAATATTTAGAACGCGAGAGTCCAAAATTGTTCTGGGCTCTTAGTATTGGGTTAGTTACAATATTTACCTCGTTTGATGAGAATTCCTTAATTCATAATTCAATTCCACATCACACTGAAAAACTACCGTTAAAAGTAAGAGGAGGGTCTGATTCAAAGGAACCAATTGTGACAATACGAACTAGCCTAGGAAAAAAAATAAAAATAAATATAATTACTCATCGACGATTAGAGAAATTTTTCCCCGATTGGGAAGAGCGGATGGCTTATCAAGAAAATCGAGAAAAAGTATACAAATCAGCGATGAGTAAACGTCGAAACGCCTTGCGCTTAAGACTAAAAGAAGATTTTGCTCGTACAAAAGACGAGCAAGATGCCATTGACTACTTCTTAGGAAGAGGAGTTTATCGAACATTTCAAGATCCTAGTGAAAAACCCAATATTTTCGATAATCGTCAAAGTTTTTTACTAAAGATGCATAACAAAGAAATGCGCATGAATTTCGTAAAGAGTTTTGATAGGCGGTATTAGCTCAATTTTTAAATGGAAAAGTTTCTTGAAGTTGATGAAAATACTTGTTAACCAAAGAATAGAATTCAGTCTCTGACATTGGCTCTATAACGTAATAATCCTCACAAAGATCAATGATTTCACCAATTAATTTAGAAAATTTTTCAAGATCTTCTACAAGATAAAATTCTTGAATATTTCCAAGAATGATGTATCCTTTCTTCATATCTTCTTTTTGCATAGCTAGAAATTGAGCCCGAAACTCAATAATCGTAAGAGTTTTATTTAGATACTTATTTATGATTGAATAATAATCTTCTTTTCGATCATAAATAAGTTGCTTCCCTACACTCGTTCGATACCTCAATAATTTGAAATAATTTGTGTCCAAGAACGCAATTTTTCCACGATTTTCCATGTCAACCAATTTTGTATAACTTGTAAAATTAAACTTTTTTTCCATTATAAATTTTAGTTAATATCTTGATTTTTTAAAACCCAATAATTCTCAGCTTCTATCCTACCCAGCCGGTCCTGAGTTATTGGATACGACGAAATGTGTAAACCATCTCTAGTTATGATACCAAGCATTATATCGCGCTTCCCACTTGGTACGGTTGTTTGGCTTTTTTCCCCTAGTAATGAGCGCGGTTTTGAAAATATTAGTTACGTTGGTACTTTCTGTCGACCAGCTATACCTATTGCTGCTTCAGTATTTGGGTTGTAAACTGGAGTAAGTTGTTTCGCAATTTCATTTTGATAAGAAATGATAGTTTCACGAGGTAATAACCTTTTAGCATATGCAATTTTATCTGCACGTCTTAAGTTGTTATAATAATTCATATCAAAATTATTCGGCAAATCGATTCCAAAGTCGGGAGCGTGGTGAATATGAGAGGCAGTCTGGTCAAATTCAACGCGAATCATTTTCCCAACACCTTGTAATTCCGTCTTACCTAGATTAGGAACCAATAATGTAGGGTTTCCTTGCTCATTTAACTTATAAGGAAAATCAACAGCAACCCTTAGCGGATGATCACGTTCATCGTCTTCCCAAGCTGATGGATCTGAAATCCAGTCTCTTGCAGCCGTAAGTTGATGTGTATCTAATCGATTAAATGAGTCAGAACCAGAACGATCAAATCCAGGATTGACACCCCATGGGAGACGTGGTCCTGGATACCCTTTCCCGTTTCCGGAAGTCGACCCAGTACTACTACTACTACTTCCCTGCTCAGTTTTACTACTTTTTTGACCAGTTGAAACATTTTCCTGACCATATCTACCACTGATAAAACTTGATTGACTCTGCCTTGAATCAGACCCTCCTCTTACCTTTAACGGTATTTTTTCAGTGTGATGTGGAATTGAATTATGAATTAAGGAATTCTCATCAAACGAGGTAAATATTGTAGCTAACCCAATACTAAGAGCCCAGAACAATTTTGGACTCTCGCGTTCTAAATATTCAAAAGATTTGCCCATAAGAATAATACCTATAATTAGGCAATACTGTATTATGTTCATAGAAATATCCTACCATTAGTATGCAATTCTTACTAATGGTAGCATATTTATGAATTAATAACAATATAGAAAATAAAATTAAATATAAATACTAGAAACTGGCCAAAAAGCCTTCTATTTTGATTTGAATAACTTGTACCCTAGTAACTTAGTTAAGAGCCCCTTAGAAAGCTTATTAGGCGGCTCTGAGACATTATTTTAACTGGTCAATACGTTCCTGTCTTTCTTGGTCGGATAATTTA
>CALKDJ010000145.1 GCA_938084195.1 uncultured Methylophilaceae bacterium | reverse complement strand
CGTGTTGCAAAACATGGGGGAAGATCAGTTTCCTCAAAATGTGGTAGTGCAGATGTTCTTGAAAAAATAGGGGTAAATGTTAACTTAACTCAAGAGCAAATGACAAAGTTGGTGGATAAAATTGGTATTGGTTTTATGTTTGCTCCTAACTATCATCCTGCTATGAAATATGTTGCACCTGTTCGAAAGGATTTAGGAGTTAGAACCTTTTTTAATATATTAGGCCCTTTAACCAATCCGGCTAATGCTCCATCGCAAATAGTGGGTGTTTATGATCCAAGTTTGTGTTCCATTTTTGTGCAAGTGTTAAATATTCTTGGAAGCAATCATGTTATGTCAGTTTCTGGGAGAGATGGTATGGATGAGATTTCAATAACTGGACCAACATTTGTAGCAGAATTAAAAAATAAACACATTAAAGAATATACAATAAATCCTGAAGATTTTAATATTTCCAGAGGAAATATTGAGGATATTAAAGTAGATAGTGTTGAACAATCGGAACAAATGATAATGACCATTCTTGATGGTAAGCATTCAACAGCAAGGAATATTGCGATTTTAAATGCTGGAGCAGCTATTTATATAAGTGGATTAACAAAAGATATTGGGTCGGGAGTCAACAAGGCTATTGAGTTAATAGATAATGGCAGTGCTATGAATAAATTAAATGAGTTAATAAATAATTCTAAAGAATATGACTAATATTTTAGACAAAATTCTCATTACTAAAAATGAAGAAATTGCTAGCAGCAAGTTAGTTAAGTCTATTCATGATCTTGAAAATGATATCCTTAATAATAATGATAAAAGAGCTTTTATTGCAGCAATAGAGGATAAGTTTATAGCTAAAGATATCGCTATAATTGCTGAAATAAAAAAAGCCAGTCCTTCAAAGGGAATAATTAGAGCTAATTTTAAACCTGATCAGATTGCTAGATCTTATGAAAGTGGAGGCGCTACCTGCCTTTCTGTATTAACTGATAAAAATTATTTTCAAGGTAATCCGAGTTATATTCAATTAGTAAAAAATCATTGTGAATTACCAGTTTTAAGGAAAGATTTTATGATTGATCCCTACCAAATATTTGAGTCAAAAGCTCTAGGTGCCGATTGTATTTTATTAATTGTTGCAGCATTAGAATTAAATCAAATGAAGGAACTTGAAAGTTTAGCTGCGGAGCTTGATATGGATGTTTTAGTGGAGTCACACGATGAACATGAACTTGAAAAGGCATTGCAGCTTAAAACTAAATTAATTGGAGTTAATAACCGCAATTTAAAAACCTTTGATGTAAGTCTTCAAACAACACTTAACTTATTAAAAGAAATACCAAATGATAAAATTACAGTTACTGAGTCAGGTATTTTTACATCGCAAGATATTAATCTAATGAAACAGCATGGTATATATAGTTTTTTAGTTGGGGAAGCATTTATGCGTGATGATAATCCTGGAAAATCACTTAAACAATTATTAGTAAATTAAAATGCTAAAAAATAGACCAAGAAGAATAAGGAGTAATGAGTTCTCTAGAAGACTAACAAGTGAAAGTCAGCTGTCTATTGACGATTTGATTTATCCTGTGTTTGTTATTGAGGGTAAAAAAATCAAAGAAGAAATAGAATCGATGCCAGGTACCTTTAGGCTTAGTATTGATGAGTTAATCAATGAGGCCAGAGAATGTTATAAATTAGGCATTCCTGCAATTGCCTTATTTCCCGTAATTGATGACAAGATAAAAACTTTAGACGCTAGGGAGTCTTTTAATAAGGATGGATTAATACCCAGAACTATTAAAGCCCTTAAAAAGGCTATACCAAAACTTGGAATAATCACTGACGTAGCTCTTGATCCTTATACTTCTCATGGTCAAGATGGTTTGATAAATGATGAAGGTGTTATTTTAAATGATGAGACCGTTACTGTATTGGTTAAGCAAGCTTTATCTCATGCAAGAGCAGGAGCAAATGTAGTGGCACCCTCTGACATGATGGATGGTAGAGTTGGAGAAATTCGAAGTGCACTTGAAGAAAATAATTATGTGGACACGAAGATTTTAGCTTACTCTGCAAAGTATGCATCCTCGTTTTATGGCCCCTTCAGAGATGCTGTTGGATCATCTTTATCTTTAGGCAGCTCCTCTAAAGACACTTACCAAATGAACCCAGCAAATAGTAATGAGGCTCTATATGAAGTTGAGCTTGATATTAATGAGGGAGCAGATATGGTCATGGTTAAACCAGGTATGCCTTATTTAGATATTGTTTATAGAGTAAAAAATACTTTTAAAAAACCTACTTTTGTTTATCAGGTAAGTGGCGAATATTCTATGATAAAGGCAGCATGTCAAAATAATTGGTTGGAAGAAGAGAAGATAGTTATAGAATCACTTGTTGCATTTAAACGAGCTGGTGCTGATGCTATTTTGACTTATTTTGCTCTTGATGTCGCTAGGCTTTTACAGAAATAGTATTAGGATTAAAATCTTCTAATTGATTAAAATTAAGACCTCGTGTATTTAATAAATTTTTTTTGCTAAA
>CALKDJ010000144.1 GCA_938084195.1 uncultured Methylophilaceae bacterium | reverse complement strand
ACAAACCAAATAGAATTAAAAGTTTTAGAGCTAGAAACAAAGGAGGTTAATGAAAAATTAAAAGATGAAAAAATTGACATTACATTACCAGCTAGAACATTCCGGGAAGGTAAAATTCATCCTGTATCTCAAGTAATTGATGAAATTTCATCTATTTTTTCTGAAATTGGGTTTTCAGTGGCTGAAGGTCCAGATGTTGAAACTGAAAATAATAATTTTACCGCATTAAATACTCCAGCAGATCATCCTGCAAGAGATATGCACGATACTTTTTATCTGGAAGAAAATAAAAAAATATTATTAAGAACTCATACCTCTCCTGTTCAAATAAGAACGATGTTAAATGAAAAACCACCATTTAAGATTATTGTGCCAGGAAGAACATATCGTTGTGACAGTGATCAAACACATGCCCCTATGTTTCACCAGTTAGAAGGATTGCATATAGATAAAAATATTACCATGAGCCACTTAAAGGGATGTCTAAATTATTTTATTAAAGAATTTTTTGAAGTGAAAGATATTCAAATGAGATTTAGGCCTAGTCATTTTCCTTTTACAGAACCTTCAGCAGAAGTTGATATTGGATACAGGATAGAAAATGAAAGAATTGTAATAGGAGAAGGCGACAAGTGGTTAGAGATATTAGGTTGCGGAATGGTGCACCCAAACGTACTTAGAAATGTAAAAGTTGATCCTAAAAAGTATCAAGGCTTTGCTTTCGGAATGGGTATTGATCGATTAGCAATGTTAAAGTATGGAATTAATGATCTAAGAGCCTTTTTCGAAAGTGATTATCGTTGGTTAAGTCATTTTGGTTTCGACCCTTTAGATGTTCCAACTAATTATAGAGGATTAAGTAAATGATTATCACAGTGCCTTGGCTTAAAGAACACTTGAACACTAAAGCCAATGAATTAAAAATTATCAAACAATTGACTAATATAGGTCTTGAAGTTGAAGGCATTAAAGAAAATTCAGGAGAATTAGGTGAGTTTAAAATTGCAAAAGTATTAAGAACAGAAAAACATCCGAATGCAGATAAACTTAAAATTTGTGATGTTAGCCTAGGAGGTAAAAATATTATCAAGGTTGTTTGCGGAGCTTCTAATGCGAGAGAGGGATTAGTGACTATTTATGCGCCTCCTGGAGCAACAATACCAAAAACTCAGTTAAAATTAAAAGTAGCTAAAATTAGAGGAGTAACTTCAAGTGGAATGCTTTGCTCAAGTAGTGAATTAAATATTTCAAATGAGAGTGATGGAATTATTGAATTAAAAAACAAAGAAGAAGAAATTGGCAAAAGCTTCTTTAGAAATAAAAATGAAAAAATTATAGATATATCGATAACACCAAATAGAGCTGACTGTTTAGGAGTAAGAGGCATAGCTAGAGACTTAGCTTCTTCTGGATTAGGCACTCTTTTGAAAATTAAAAAAAGCTCAATTAAACAAAATTATAAACAACCAATTAAAGTTTCAATCTTAAAAGACAAAGAACAGGGATGTCTTGCATTTGGAACCTGTTATATAAAAAATATTACCAACCAAGATAGCCCTGCTTGGCTGAAAGAAAAGATAATAGCTATTGGTTTAAAGCCTATTTCAGCTGTTGTAGATATTACAAATTATGTAATGTTTGATCTAAACAGACCACTGCATGCTTATGACGCAAATAAAATAGATAAAGAAATTATCGTCAGAGCTTCTAAAGACGGAGAAAGATTTGAGGCTTTAGACAACAAAAACTATAAGTTAAAAGCTGACATGTGCGTAATAGCAGATAAAAATAATATACTTGGTTTAGGCGGCATAATTGGTGGCACAAAAACATCTACCGAGTTTAATACTAAAAATATTGTATTGGAATCTGCTTATTTCCTTCCAAGCTCTGTAAGAAAAACATCAAGATTATTGAACATTACCACTGACGCAAAATATAGATTCGAAAGAGGAATAGATCCTAATTCTATAAAAGAAGGATTAGAAATTGCATCAGCTCTTATAACAAAAATTTGTGGGGGCGTAGTAAGTAAATTTTCTATTGTAGGTTCATCAAGCATTAAAAATAAAATAATTGATTTGGATTGTGAAAAATTTAAAAAAGTAATTGGTATTGAAATTTCAAAAAATGAGATAAATCAAATTTTGACTTCTTTAGGTTGTAAGGTTAAAAAAGGAAAAAAATCTTTTAAAATTGAAGTTCCTTCTTGGAGACCTGATATTTCAGAAGATATAGATTTGATTGAAGAATTAATTAGAATTAAAGGGTTTGATAAAATTGAATTGATTCAACCAGAAAAGATTAGAAAAAAAGAAACATTGAATTTTAAGCAAAAACTTTTTCATCTTTCTCAAAGATCTCTTGCAGCCAAAGGTTTTATCGAAACAGTTACATGGTCATTCACTGACTCAAAAGTCGATAAACAATTTTCTAAGAGTGAAAAAGAGATAAAAATCTTCAATCCTATATCATCTGACTTAGATGTATTAAGGAGGTCAATATTCTCAAATCTATCCATTTATATGAAAAAAAATCAAGATAGAGGTTATGAAGATTTGTCTTTATTTGAAATTGGACCAACTTTTTTTGGCAAAAACCCAGGAGAACAACAAACTGTACTTGGAGCTTTAAAATGTGGGTTAATTGGTAGAAAAAGTTGGTTAGAAAAATCAAGAAAGGTAGATGTTTTTGATATTAAAAGTGACACTATACGAACATTGATAGAGCTTGGATTTGAAGAAAATGATTTATTTGTCAGCAGCAATACTAAAGATTGTTACCACCCTGGAAGGTCAGGATCCATAAATTTAAAATCAGAATCTGGACCTCACCTTGCTTATTTTGGAGAGTTACATCCAGCGATTGTTACTAATTTAGATTTTAAAGAAAAAAATATTTTTGGCTTAGAAATATTTCTTAAAAATATATCTCAACCAAATAAAAAAAAAAGAATTAGCAAAGAAAACTACATAGTTTCAGATTTTCAAAAATCTGAAAGAGATTTCGCGTTTGTAATTGATAAATCTTTTAATGCTGGTAAACTTGAGTCATTAATCAAATTAATTGACACTGATAATATAAAAAAAGTAATAGTGTTTGATGTTTTTGAAGGACAAAACATTCCAAAAGAAAAAAAATCTGTCGCAATTAATGTTGTAATTCAGGCTTTGCACAAAACTTTGACCGATAAAGATCTTGATCAAATAAGTCAGAGGATTATAGATACAGTTAAAGAAAAAACAGGCGCAACAATTAGATCTTAATGTCAGATATAGAAAGAATACGTAATTTTTCAATAATAGCGCACATTGATCACGGAAAGTCTACAATAGCAGATAGAATAATTCATAAGTGCGGTGGATTAACTGACCGTGAAATGAAAACTCAAGTTCTTGATTCAATGGATATTGAAAGAGAAAGGGGAATTACAATAAAAGCTCAAACAGTTAAATTAAAATATAAGGCTAAGGATGGCCTAGAATATATTTTAAATATAATTGATACACCTGGACATGTTGATTTTGGTTATGAAGTTAGCAGATCTTTATCCGCTTGCGAAGGGTCTTTATTGATCGTAGATAGCACTCAAGGTGTGGAAGCCCAAACATTAGCAAACGTTTATCAGGCTCTTGAAATAAATCATGAAGTTATTCCGATTTTAAATAAAATAGATTTGCCGGCCTCTGATTTAGAAAAAACAAAAAAAGAGATAGAGGATGTAATAGGAATAGACACCTCAGGAGCTATTGGATGTTCTGGAAAAACAGGCGAAGGAATAGACGATATACTTGAATCAATTATTAAATTTTTGCCAGCTCCTAAAGGAGATCAATCTGATAAATTAAAATCATTACTTGTAGATAGTTGGTACGATACTTATCTTGGAGTTGTTATTTTAGTTAGAGTTATTAATGGAAAAATAAAAAAAAACATGAAGATTAAATTGATGTCAAATGATCAAGAATATGTAATTGAAAAAGTAGGTGTATTTACCCCTAAACCAAATGATATTGAGGAATTAAACTCAGGCGAAATAGGATTTATAATAACAGGAATAAAATCTTTATCAGAAACAAAGGTTGGGGATACAATTTGTAGTGCAGCAGATCCAATAAAAACTCCTTTACCTGGATTTAAACCTAGTAAGCCAGTAGTGTTTTGCGGACTTTTCCCCGTAGACAGTTCTGAGTACCAAAAACTGAAAGACGGCCTTGGTAAACTAAAACTTAATGATGCAAGTTTTTCATACGAAGCAGAGTCCTCTAGTGCATTAGGGCTAGGTTTTAGATGTGGTTTTATTGGGTTATTGCATCTAGAAATTATTACAGAAAGACTCGAAAGAGAATTTGATGTCAATTTAATCACTACAACTCCTGGGGTTATTTACAAAGTACACAAGATT
>CALKDJ010000143.1 GCA_938084195.1 uncultured Methylophilaceae bacterium | reverse complement strand
CGCATTTTCATTTTCAACTAAAACTTTTTCAGCTCTATTGGAGTTGGCTGATTCAAGAAAATATAGCTTTAAAGGCTTAGCAGAACACACCGCAAAATTAACTAATACTGATATATCTGCAATTGAAAATACAATAGCGATGTTAGTAGATTTAGGTATTGTAAGCCTCAATAAAGAAAAGAGTATTTTAAACTATAAATCTGTTAAAAAAATTAAAGATTTAATCCTTCAAAAAATAAAAACTGATGACATTCTTGAAGAGGTTTTGCTTCAATTAAAAAGTGATAGTGAAGGGCAGTGGATAAATGCCTTTAGCCTTTATGGTGGCTTTAACGGCGTGCTTGGGATACTCAAATTTTTGGGGATTGTAAGACAAGATAATCAAAATCTAAGAAAATATTGGTTAACAGAAATGGGTACCTCCTTGTTTGATAAAAATACAGGGATGACACCAGAACAACTCAAAGAAAAACTAAAAGCACAAGAAGAAAGAGGTGAAGTTGCTGAAAAATTTGTCCTTGCTCAAGAGTTCACCAGATTGAAAGGGCACCCAAGGCAAAAGGAAGTAAAAAAAATTTCAGATATAAATGTTTCAGCTGGATTTGACCTTGAGTCATTTCAATCGATAGACTCAGATGAAATTGATAAATTTATTGAGGTTAAGTCTTTCTTAGGTAAACCAAGGTTTTTTTGGTCAATCAATGAAATCAAAGTAGCCTCGATAAAAAAAGAAAATTATTCTTTATATATTGTAGATTCATCAAAAATTAAAGAAAAAGACTATACCTATTATGAAATAGTAGACCCATATAATCATTTTGAGATGAAAACTTATCTTGAAAAAATACCTAAAAATGATTTTGAAATTGAACCACAAACTTATCTCATTAAGCTTGATTCATTAAACATATGAGTTTAGATTCACTTCTTACAAATCTGCAGGGTTTTGAAGGAAGTATCTTGAAAAATCTTTCATGTTCGATTGATTTAAATTTAAAAAATAAATCTTTTTCCAGAATGGCCACACAACGCCTAATTGAAAATGAAATTCTAGACAAAATCAGCTTAAATGAAATGCAAAAAGAGCATAACTTTCATCTTAAAACAGTGCCTGTCATGTTTGGATCATTTGTTCCATTAGAGAATATGCTCTTAGTTAATTCGCATCTAAAGGATTTACATGATGAGAACTGGGAGGATTCGGAATTATGTAACTTCCTTAAGAAAAAAATTTTGATTATCCCTTTTGTTGTAAAAGACAGAAACTTAGGGCAGCAAAATAGAGTAATTGGAAAGTCTTTTATCTGGCAGGCAAATGAGGAAGAAACAAATGAAATAAAGACTGAGTGGTCTTTGTTTAGAGACCTTATTAGATCGGGTAGCATTCCAAATACACTTAATTCAGAAAAAAAATTCCTCACTGAAAAAGATACACAATTTATCCATATGAGACCTCATGCTTCAAAAGGAAAATTTGAATATGATAAATTTGGTAACAAAGTCAGAAATATGTGTTTTATGTTTAATAAAGGCTTTTTAAGAAGCATTATCCTTAAAAATAAATAACCTTTTTTTATCTCACTCTACTTTTCTAATATAAGGCTAATTAAGCCCAAAATTGGAGGTAATAATGGTGAAATTTGATGATTTAAAAGTTATACATAGAGAAAACCGTGAGAATTTTAACGAAGAATTCTCAACACGTATTCATAGGGCTTTAAGCTGGATTAAGAGAGCTGAAATGGAGACTGAAGATAGTGATGCGAGCTTTATCTTTCTATGGATTGCTTTTAATGCTGCCTATACATCTGATAGATCATCACAAGAGGGCGTGATTGATAAAAACTTGATGACAAGTTATTTCCAAAAGTTAGTTAAGCATGGAAAGAAAGAAATTCATGAGCTTATTACTAACGGCCATCGTGAAATCATCATCGATATCCTTGAGAATGAATATCTGATTAATCCTTTTTGGAACAATAAAAAAGGTGAGGACTTCTGGAAATATATCCGTACAAAAGAGAAACGTGATGTAGAGGGTTTGATGGGCTATGAAGATTGTATAGGTCAGATTCTAACTATTATATTTAATCGTTTCTATGTATTACGTAACCAAGTAATGCACGGTGGTGCTACATGGAATAGCTCAGTTAATCGAAACCAGGTTAACGATTGTAATTCTTTGTTAAAGGTTTTGGTGCCATTATTTGTCGAAATTATGTTGAATAATCCTGATGAAGAATGGGGCGCTCTACCATTCCCTGTTAAAAAGGAGGCCTAAAAAAATGGATAAAAATGAAAATAACAATTTATATGTGTTTATAAATAAGCTGAATGAAGTTCAAGTTAGCAAAAGACTTTTCAATGCACTTACATACGGTGAAAGAAGAGGGTTGCTTCCAAGTGTTAGTGAATTTATATCAAATGGTTATGCAGCAAATACTTTAGAACAAAAGTTACCGTGCATGGGGATGAAAACAATGCATGAATTAAGATCATTATGTGAAAAATATGCAACAGATTTAAAACAAGAAAATTCTAATCTACCAGATTCAATCAGCCAGATGATTTTATATCAGTTTATTGAGAGATATGCTCCAGACAAAGGGTCCACAAAAAAAAGACTTGTAAATGTCCTAGCATATGCATCAAATGATGAAAATTTTAAAATTAAAACAGTATCTGACTATTTATCCTTGGGGTCCCATGACAGAGTGATGCAATTTTCTAAGTTAAGAGACATGGGTAAAAATTCGATTAGATTACTTGAGGAAACAATTACTAAAGGAGTTTCACTAAATAATCTTCCAAATGAGCAATTAAAAAAATTAATACAAACTAAAAATGAGCTTATTGAAGAAATTGAAAGCCGTTTTCCAGGTTGCTTTTCTCCATTAATAAACAAATATAAAAGCTCATCGGATTTAAATGATTTGAATCAATTTATGGTGATAGGTGAAAAATTGCTTACCAATAGAGATGCTGATTTTTGTTTTCGATATTTCAAAGGTGAAACTCTTGAATCCATAGCCAGCTCCATAAAACCAAAAGTCACTCGAGAGCGTATAAGACAAATTTTAGCTAGATATAAAAAATACACTACAGATTCAACAAAATGGGAATTTGTAAAGAATGAGGTTTTAAGTTTGGTTAGAGATAATAAACTTCCTGATAATAAAGTTCTTCTAGAAATAAATAAAAGAGCATTAAATTCTTTAAAAAGCAAATTAAATGCAGCTCAAGAATTTTCCTCTTCCGCAAGAATAAAGTTAGCAAAGATACTAAATTTAGATGCTGAATTTGAAGAACTTAATAGCTCAGTGTGGAATGAAAAAAAAGCTATTAAACAACTAAAAGATTTTGCTACATTTTTAGGTAAACCAAACTTAATGCCCATGCAAAAAGAAATGAGGAAGCATAAAAGAGAGGATTTAAGGGGGGTTATAGGACGTTTTGGCGGACAGTCCCTGATGGCAAAAAAAGCAGGCTTAATATATCAGGGTCAAACAGTTTCAGAAGACGGCACAAGAACTTTTTGGACTGATGAAAAAATCAAAGCATTTTTATATGAAGTTGCTGAAAAAGTAGGTAGACCCCAAAAAATGCCTAAACAATATGAGTGCAGATTATATGCCCCAAACCCTAGTTCTATTATCAATATAATTACACGCTCTTATTCAAAAATAAAAAAATCAAGAACGTGGGATCAAGTAGCTAATGATTATGGCTTTGAAGGTGACTATCTCGTTGAGAAAAAAGTTTCGGCTTCAGACCTTCTCAAACAGGCGTATCTAGAAACTAGAAAAAAATAACTATCATAGATCTAATTCTACTTTTTAAGAGAGGAATATTTTTTTAACTATTCAAAAATTTAAATTATGAAAAAAAATATCATCAAGTTAACTTCGAGTTTCATGACAATTATGTTCATGAATTTCAGTCTTGCAGATGGGAACCCATATGCCGATGGGTATCATCAAGATACGAATCCATTTGGAGATGGGTATATCCAAGGTGATAATCCTTATGGAGAAGGATATGTGCAAGATACGAACCCATATGGAGAAGGTTATATTCAAGATAGCAATCCTTATGGAGAAGGTTATATTCAAGATAGCAATCCTTATGGAGAAGGATATGTGCAAGATAAGGGAATTTTTGAAGAAACATTAAGATAATAAAAATGGAAATTTAAAAAATGAATTCTAAAACTAAGCCAATTAATGAACTAAGTGAGTTTTTTAGTAAATCAATGACATCTTTAATT
>CALKDJ010000142.1 GCA_938084195.1 uncultured Methylophilaceae bacterium | reverse complement strand
ATTCTCGGCTTTTGTATGAATTAGTGGAGTTTGGAGTATTTCTATTTTCCAATTTCCGGATCCATGGCCCAAAACAACCTTTTCTTTCCATAATTCAATTGAGTTAGTCCAAATTCGAATTCTCTCGTTGCCGCTTCCATGACTTGTGGTAATTAATTCTCCTATAATAGGAATTTTATTTCTTATGTCGCTGGGGCTCATTACAATAACTATCCCTCCTAAAATTAGCATCCCCAATAACCCAAATGACGCTACTCTCAATTTTTTACTTGCTTTCTTTAGCGAATAAAGGATTATCCCTAGGGGATATATGCCAAAGAGAATAATGAAAACCGCTCGAGACATTAGCAATACAGCAGTAATGTAAATTAATATAATTAGTGTAAAATAAAATGCTTTTAATGATCTTGATTTTGCATAAATTACTCCCGCAAAAATTAGCGGAATTAGGAGGGTTATAAATTGAGAATATTGATTTCTATGCCCAAAGGTGAATCTATAATTATAGGATGTTTGATGATTGTAATCACCATACAATTGAGTCAATCCTATACTAATAAGTGTATACAGAATAATTGGTAAAATAGAAAAGCTGACCACTTTTGCTATGGTTCCATAAAATGACTTCAAATTAGTGTTATAACGAACAACAGTAATAACCACTAATGGTGATAGTATGAAAGGAGTTGCTCTAACAACTGAATCCCAAAAGTTATATGACCAATAACATTGGATTAGATAATTGAGTGCGAACAAAAACCATATGTTCATCCCGATTGACCAAGGAATTTCCCTTTTCCAACTAAATATAGCTAAAACGAGCGTAAAGATGCCAATTGCGATCCATTTCGGTGTGTTTGAGTAATTCTGAATAAATGGGTAATAGAGATAAATTAGAGTGCCGAACAATAATACAAGGATTATGGTTGGTGCTGTTGTTTTTAGATTAACGTCGCTATTTTTTGTCATGGTTAGCTTTATGTAATTTAGCCAGTGCAATTTATCCTTTTACTATTTTTAGTTCAGAACCTATAAATTTGGCTACGTATTTTTAAATTATCCAGTGCCCAACGTTCGACCTAAACTGAGCTTTACTAAAGGTTAGGTTTTGTTGGAAATCTTATAATGACTGTAAATATTTAAAGTATCACCGTTGTAAATTATAGTTTTTATAATTTCATAGTCACAAGGAAAGTTAATATTTACATTTGAGAAAGAATCTCTAATGTTCTTATCGATTTTAATTTTTGTGGGAAAAATTAAACTTAAACTTTCAGGATGTATTCGTTCGGTATTGTTTAATATTTGTTTTAACACGCTTAAGTTTCTTTCTTCTAACCAATAAAAGGGAAATGGAGGCTTATCAGTAATTAAACTAACCCCAAGTTGGTCTGCAAATAGAAATAACCTTTTACTAGGGTGTTTTTGTAAGAATGAAAGTTGCTGTGTAAATTCATATAACGCTGAGTCAATTTTGATGTTATTTAAAGCTGGAATATTGGTTATGGTATAGGTTTGTTCAAAAATAGAAGTGTTTAGTCTATGTGGTTTATAGATGACATTGTGTGACGTTTGAATTAGGACTGTTATTGAGAGTAGATAAATTGCTCCTGTTTTGAATGCTTTAGGAAGTTTTTCAATTAATAAGTATAGGCCTAAGCCTAAAATATTTCCTCCAAAAATAAAATGTACGAATAAAGAGTTATTTGTCCCTAAACTTATTAAAAACGGCAATGTGACAAAAAATAGCGCATAAATAACATCCCGCTTTTTAAATTGTTTTTTTAATAATAAAAAGAGAAAACTAACAATCGCTAAAATTAAAAAGTAGGGGATAAAAAGACCAATAGGCTCTGTAATAATTGTGATTCTTAATAAGATAAGAGCATAGATAAGAAGAAGAGTATAGATGATAAGTAATGTTTTTTGTTTCCACTTTGTTTTATTTACGACTAGAACAATAAGAATTGACGCTAAAATGTGAATTTTGCTATAGGATAGAATGTGTATAAAGCCATAATATAAACTTGTAAAAGTCGAGCTAATTGAGTATCCCTTTGCTATAAATAGTCCTTTTATGAAATTTTCATAGGATTGATTAAAGTCTTTTCCTGAATCAAACATAATAAAACAAGTTGCGATAATGCCAGCTAAAAAAGTAAACAAAGTTAAAAGGCTTAAATTTATATTTTTATCTTTTTTTATTCGATCGCGTGCTAACCAATAATTCAAAATAATAAAAAGACAAAAGGAAAACAGTGTTGGAAATTTGTTTAGAAATAGTAAGGTTGTTAATATGCCTATAAGAAAAGGTATTAGCAATGTTTTTTTGCTATTATAGATAAAAGTCAACCCAATTATTAAGTTTATAAATATAATAGACAAACTATTGTAAGAAATGGCATATGGATAAAACGAAAAGCCAAGAAATGAGAATATTATAATAAATATCGTTCCTTCAATTTTATGTTTAAAGTTAAAAAAACTACAAGCGGTATATGCTAAAAAACCGGAACTTATTAAGGTTAAAAGAAGCCTAGATACTCTTACTAAAATTAAGTTGTCATTTCCCAAAAAAATATTATAAATTTTATGAAAAAAAGTAATTGGTAATACAGTTTCAATATTAAAATAGTATCCTATAAAATAAAAACTTTCATCTGTGATATCTAATCCTTTGTCACTAGTCCAAATCATTAGACTTATTAAGGTGATTAGTATTGTGCCAGTAAATAGAATTATTTTACCTGCCCAGATCTGCTTCAGGAAATGTGTTTTATGTTTTGTAATCATAAAAACGATTCTGCTTAATAGAGAATTCAATGTTTGTAAACGTTTAGGCTAAAATACGTAAAAATAGGTCCCGATATCTATCGGGAGATAAATAGTTAAAAAGCCCTAACTGCACGAACTGAATACGTATTGGTTGTGCTGCCGTTGGTCGGGTCCCCTCCATTGAAACCGAAGCCGCACGCAGCTGAGGCATTGGACTCCGCGCTACTCCAAATAGTAAGCTGTATTTGAAAGAAGTGCAGAGCCACCTCCAAGTAACATCAATATCCCACCATTGTCGAATAGAGATTTCACCATTGTAGTACAGCACTTTTTCAGGCTGTAAATGTTTCAAGTAAATTACCGTGTCCCATTTGCTGTTGCTATTTTTATCGTAGATTAATTTTAACTGGTATTTGCCTTGAGATAGTTGATTATAATCGTGCTTAAAAGAATTCCCTTTAAACGTTTTCTGATCAACCATCTTTCCATCTTTCAGTAGTTGT
>CALKDJ010000141.1 GCA_938084195.1 uncultured Methylophilaceae bacterium | reverse complement strand
CTAATAACTTTGAAGTTTTAATCAATAAATCCATCAACACAACAATGATCACTGAGTTGATCATCTTTAGATTATTGTTGGGCGATTTCTATTTTAAGACCATCGGCTAGGATGACAGCTTTCATTTATATCCTCCACTTTTTTTCATTAAGATCTCTAAATTTCTCAATTGCTTTAATAAAAGAAATGATCATATTTTTCCTAGATTCTGAATTAAACTCATAAGGGTCATGTTTTGAAAATTTAATTATCATTTGGCTATCAAGTGATATATTTGATTTATTTGGTTTCACTGAGTAACCTTTGACTGTAATCTTTTTCCATACTTTTTCTAAATCATTAGCAGACTTAACTTTAAATATACCGTTTATTTTATTATACCAATTTGAGGAAAAAATGACTGCAGGCTTACCAAGAAAAACGGACTCGATTGCAGCTGTTCCATTTATTGTTGCAACCAAAACTGATTTTTTAATTAGATTATGACTATCTTCATCTAGGCTCACAAATCTCACATTTTTAATCTTTTTTAAAGCGGTATAAAAATCTCTAGCCCTGAAGGATACACCTGAAAGATATAAGTTTCTGGAGTTAAAACATGAAGGATTTTCTTTTATCACTATATGAATTTCATCTGGGATAGCCGAGCGCAACATTCTTAAAACCAAAAAAATATCTCGAAATTCTAAAGCCGCTGGAAGCGTTGAACCTTCTGGTTGACCAGGCATTGCAAAATAGATAAATTTTCCATGCGGTATTGGCTCACACTTTTTCTCATAAAGTATGCGGGCTATAGGAAGTTTAATCCAATGATAAATCTTAAAATAAATCATGCCTAATTCTGTAAAGTCACTTCGTTTAGATGACCATGAATACCTTCCTACTTTAAAATATGTATTTGCTGAGCAATGTAGCGTTAGGAGATGTTTTAAAAGTCTTTTCACCTTTTTTATTTTAGCATTAAATGGCCCTAGAATATTGTTCAGTATTTTTTGAAGTAATTGATTTTTCTTATACCTATAGCGAATTGACATTGGGACTGACTTTTCTCCACCCTGTTGAATTACCTTTTTAAAAATTTCTGACTCACACAAAAAAGGGAAAGCACGATCAACGCTATTTTTAGACCTCAGCAAAAGGAGGTCGCGATATTCAAATGAACATGACAAGTACCTATATTGATTAAAAATGTGTGGGGTATCGATAAAAACCGTTGGAATTTTGTTATCTTTTGCCACCAAATACAAAATAAATGATGAGGGTTCGTGTGGCATGTAATGATGCAGACAGAAATTTATTTTTTTTAGTTTGATTTGGAACAGCCAAAAATTATAAAGATCATAGTAGTGCGTGCTCATTTCTTGGGCTGAAAAATTCTTTTGGCCCATGTTATACCGAGCAATTACATTAATAGCCAATCCTTCATGTTGTGAAGCTTTATTTATGTGGTATTCATCAAGTATCCATGGTGCAACATCTGTAACGATTCCTCTTGTTATCTCTCGATCAATAAAAAATTCATCATAAAAATTTTTCGGAATAACAGATTGGCATGTTAAAACTCCTAGTGAAACAATATGCCCCGATTTTTCTAGTGCACATTTCGTCTCCAGATAGGAATTTAAAGGAAATCGGTCAAGTATGATATTCATAAATTCAATTTTTAAGCTTTAAGATTGCAATCAATGTATCTGTTTTATAGATGTTGATTAATTTGTTTAAATAAAGATAAGTTACGGCAAAGGTTGATGGGATAAATCTTTTCATAAGGACCTAACAATAAAAATTTCTTCGAATTTGTTCGTTAATTCTATAATTATATTCGGTAAGTTTGATGTTATTTTTTCTAATAAATCTGTAATAACTTTAATCAAAATCCTTGGCAACCAAACCACCCGCATCCAATCTATAAACTCGATCACAGACCTTAAGAGTCGTGAGCCGATGAGCGACAATAATTAGAGTATATTTATTCTTAAGTTTAGAAATATTAAACATTACCGCCCGCTCGGTTTTCTCATCGAGGGCGCTGGTAGCTTCATCGAAGACTAATATCTTTGCCCCAAAGTAGAGGGCTCTAGCAATGCCAAGCCTTTGTTTCTGCCCACCAGAAAGTCTGATTCCTCTTTCTCCGACGTAAGTGTCAATTCCTTTTTTTTTGTTTTTAATAAACCTACCCATCTGTGCCTCATTAAGTGCCCAATGCACACGCTTCCTGTCTACTTCAACAGATAATTCACCGAAGGCGACGTTATTCGCAATCGAGTCGTCAAGTAAAAAAATATCCTGTGGCACATAGCCTAGTACTTGGCTTAGGGATAAATCATTTTGGTGGATATCGTGACCGTCTATCTTAATGGTTCCAGAGGTTGGATTTAAAAATCCAAGAATAAGGTTTATAAAGGTAGATTTGCCTGAGCCGGTCTCGCCGCAAATACCAATTGATTCACCCTTTTTAATCTCAAGACTTAAGTCTTTAATTATATAAGGCTGTTTTGGTTTATATCGAAAGGTGGCCTTCCGGATCATAATACTGCTTTCAAAGGACTTCAGGGACAAATTTTCATAACTTCTTGGGACAATACTTTCATGGCGCTTAAATTCATTATTGATAGTGCTCAAAAAGGCTTCTCCGAATTTTATGCCCTGCAATGAACCAATGACACGATTAATCGAGGGGATTATTCTAAAGCCTAGTAAAGCAAAAAAGCCCAAAGTTGGGATGAGGGCTACAAAGTCGTTATTGTCC
>CALKDJ010000140.1 GCA_938084195.1 uncultured Methylophilaceae bacterium | reverse complement strand
TAAACATTCTATTTTGTAAAGAATAAGATATACCTCCCGTGATAGTAATGGAATTAATTTTTAAATAACGGGAATATTTTTTAATACTTTCTGTTATTTGACTGGCAAGATCTCTAGTAGGACTAATTATTAGAACTCTTGGCCCACGGTATTGCGATAAATCTTTTGAAAGCTTTTCTAAAATAGGTAGAACAAATGCTGCAGTTTTCCCAGTCCCAGTTTGTGCTGAGGCCATTAAATGTCGGTTAAGAAGTATTTCTGGAATTGCCTTAAGTTGGATTGGGGTAGGGATCTCGTAGCCTGCTTCTTTGACTGCTTTATGTATAGAGCTGTTGAGATTTAATGATTTAAATGACATCGATGTCCTTGTAAAATTGCGGTGTAAGACTGGCAAAAAACAAGGCAAATGACAATCTTTGAGAGATCGAAGTATATAGATTAATGAAAATAAAGCAATAATTTGATTTGTTATTATTGGCTATATAAATAATTTCTTATTTTTTAATCGTCCCCAATAAATCCTCCACTTTGATGTTGCCATAATTGATAATATAAGCCTCTCTTTTTGATTAGTGATTTGTGATCACCTTCTTCTATAATGGCTCCATTATCCATTACGATTAATCTATCCATCGCTGCGATAGTTGACAATCTATGGGCTATTGCTATTACAGTTTTACCTTGCATAAGAGTGGCTAAACTCTCTTGAATAATAATTTCAACCTCAGAATCTAAAGCACTGGTTGCTTCATCTAATAATAAAATAGGCGCATTTTTGAGAATCACTCTAGCGATAGCTATTCTTTGCTTTTGTCCACCTGAAAGTTTAACCCCCCTTTCTCCAACTAGGGACTGGTACCCAATATTATTATATTGATCTTTTAGCCCTAATATAAATTCATGAGCTTGCGCTTTCTTTGCTGCTGAGATAATTTCTTTATCATTTGCATCTGGTTTGCTATAAGCAATATTTTCTCTTATGGATCGGTGCAAAAGTGAAGTATCCTGAGTAACCATTGCAATATGTGATCTTAGACTATCTTGAGTAATGGCATTAATATTTTTATCAGCTATCAATATTTGGCCTTTATCTAGTTCATATAGTCGTAAAAGTAAATTAATTAATGATGATTTGCCAGCACCCGATCTCCCTACCATGCCTACTTTCTCTCCATGTTTAATATGTAAATTGAAGTTTGAAAAGAAGTGATTTTGTTTATCATAAGAAAAAAAGATATTTTGGAAGGTAATTGGAGCTTTATTTACTTTTAATACTGATGCATTAACTTTGTCTGCAACAATCTGCCTTTTAGAAAGCATATTCAAACCATCCTGAGCAATACCAATTTGTTCATACAATGATGTCATTTCCCACATTACCCAATGTGATATTCCATTTAATCTTAAAGACATTGCCGAAGCAGCAGCTAGGACACCTATGGCAATTTGATTATTAGACCATAACCAAAGAGCAGTTCCAGTAGTTGATAAAATAAGAAACATACTAAGAAAATGATTAATAATTTGAATAACAGATACTTTTCGCATTTGCATATGAACGGTATGTAAAAATTCATGCATAGCATTTTTTGCATATTGTGATTCCCTTTTGGTATGGGAGAATAATTTAATAGTATTTATATTTGTGTAGGCATCAGTTATGCGTCCAGTCATGAGTGATCTTGCATCAGCTTGATTTTTTGATAACTTTGCTAATTTAGGAATAAAATAAAATAATGTTGTTATGTACACAGTTAACCATACAAGAAAGGGAAAAATTAGATGAGTGTTCAAGCTACCAACCAACACAACCATAGTGGTAACATAAACGATTACGTATATTAAAATATCAGATAATATAAACCACATATCTCTCAGAGCAAGAGCCGTTTGCATAACTTTCGCAGCAATTCTTCCGGAAAATTCGTTGTTATAAAAATCAATACTCTGATTAAGAAGCAGTCGATGGAAATTCCATCTCATTCTCATAGGAAAGGAGCCTGCCAATGATTGATGTTTAACCATCGTTTGAACAGCAACAAAAATAGTGCTACCAAGAAGAAGACTTCCCAAAAGGAATAATAAATTTTTATGGCTTTGAATGAATTGATCTGGTCCTTCTGAAATCATATAGTCAATCAACATACCTAATACTGCATAAAGAATTGCTTCAAAACTTGCAATGCATGCCGTTAGTAATGACATAGAAAATATAAATAATTTAATATCCTTCACACAAGACCAGGCAAATTTATGTAAAGATTTGGGCGGAGTTTGAATCAACTCCTTTGGAAAAGGATTAATTAAATTTTCAAACCATTGAAACATGGTGCGTATTTCTCCTAATTAGGATTGTTAGCTTTGGGACAGGATTAATTTTTGTTTTTTTGTCAGAGACTTTATCTCATGTTCTCTTTTGCTTGCCGAACTTTTATTAGGATGTTTTTCTTGCCAGATTAAACTTAATGGTGATCGGCCCTTTGTATATTTAGCACCTATACCTTTTTTATGATCCTCTACTCTCTTATTAATATTATTTGTAATACCTGTATATAACGTACTATCTGAGCAAAGTAGGATATAAACAAACCAAGATTGCTGCTTCTTTTTTGCAAGTTCTGCAAGAGTCATTAAACCACTGACATTATAATTAGCCATTTATATAAAAATAATTAACAGAAGTAAAATTAATTGACTGATAAAGATACAAACAGATAAAAAATGAAGAATAGAAAATATTTTTTTTGCCCTATTATTACCTTGTAACTCTAAGTCCCTGTATTTATTAACATTCGGAGTTATTACCAATAGATTTAAAAGAAATCCCAAGAATATAATAATTGAAAGAATTTTTGGTAACATGTTCAATTCTTGGAATGTTAGAGCAACAAGCGTTACTGATATAACAATTCCAAGAATAAATAGTCTAGGAAAAAAAGCTCTTAAGAAGGCTTGTGATGATTTTTTAGTTAAAACTGTGAACACAACTGGGGAGACAAGTATCATAAAAGATATCATGATCCCAAACAAAGAAGATGCAAAGAAATTCACCATTATTTTGCTACCATGACAAAACTGCTCTAAATCTAATTTTATTATCTCTTAATTTCTGAATAGCATCATTTATATTTGAAAATTTAAAATTTTCTGTGTCGGGATAAATATTATGTTCTACACAAAAATCTAGCATTTTTTTAATATTTTTTGGACTACCAACAGGGGATCCTGAGATTGAACGACGTCCACCCATCAGTGAAAATACAGAGGCATCTATTTTTTCAAGAACTGCTCCTACAAAATGTAATCTACCTCTTGGTTTAATAATACTTAAGTATAGATTCCAATCTAACTTTACGTTAACAGTAGATATAATAAAGTCAAAGCTTGAAATATATTTCTGTATTTCATTTTTATTGGTTGAGGAAATAATTTGGTCAGCCCCCATATTAAAAATAGGTTGATCTTTATCTTTTGAGCTTGTAAAGGCAGTTACGTGGCAACCTAATGCTTTATAAAATTTCACTGCAAGATGCCCTAGCCCCCCAATTCCGATGACCCCTACCTTATGATTATGATTAATGTTAAATTCAACAATAGGAGTAAATACTGTTATGCCTCCACAAAGAAGTGGTCCTGCATCACTTGCTTTAATTCCCTTGGGTAAAGGAATAACACTTACTTCGTCTGCAGAAACTTGTTCAGCAAATCCTCCAAATTGGCTATAGACGGTCTTATTAGTTTTGCTACAAAAATTATGATCACCTTTTTCGCAATATTCACATCTATTACAATATCCAGAATGCCAACCAAGACCTACTTTATCTCCAATTGAATGAAGTGAAACCTCTTTTCCAATTTCAATAATTTCACCTATGACTTCATGTCCAGCTACCATTGGATAATTTGATTTACCCCAATCATCATCAATTGCACTTAAATCACTATGACATATTCCGCATGTATGAACTTGAATCCTTACCTCTTTTGGATTAAGGGGTTTCGCCTCAAATAAATACTCTTTAAGTGGCCCACCTTTTTTTATCGCAGCGTAAGATTTAATCATTAACTATCCAAGATCTAATTTTATTTAATTACTTTACCACTTAAATAAATATCTTTGGAGCGTACGCTTCCATCTTTGTTGTAAGTAATCTCTTCACCATCTTTTATGCCATTAATGAATTTTACTGAGGATCGTAATTGACCACTTTTATACCAT
>CALKDJ010000139.1 GCA_938084195.1 uncultured Methylophilaceae bacterium | reverse complement strand
TGATAAATTTCTTAGCATAATTTTTTAAAAATTATACCACGTAGCTCAATTACTAATATTTGGGCATCTTTCTTCAATTAAAAAAAGTTACCACTTTAAAATGAATAAAATTTATATCGTATTATTTCTTATTTTGACATTTATTGGCATTAATATAAAAGCAGAAACTGTGATTATGGAGACTTCAAAGGGATCGATTACTATCAATTTAGATAGTGAGAAAGCTCCAATAACTGTTGAAAATTTCTTAAACTATGTAGATGACGGTTTTTATGATGATCTAATTTTTCACAGAGTCATAAAAGGCTTTATGATTCAAGGTGGCGGATTTGATCGATTAATGATGCAAAAACCGACAAATGATCCAATCAAAAATGAATCAAAAAATGGGCTACGAAACGAAATGTATACCATAGCTATGGCAAGAACTAATGACCCTGATTCAGCAACTTCGCAATTTTTCATTAATCTTGAAGATAATTATTTTCTTGATAAGAATGCGGGTTATTGTGTCTTTGGCAAAGTAATTGAGGGGCAAGAAGTAGTTAAAGTGATAGGGAATTTATCAACGCATGTTTCAAATGGTATGGGTGATGTACCAATTAAAACTGTTACTATCAAATCTATTAAATTGTTAAAGAAAGGAAATGATTAAATGATAAATTTTAAAACAAATAAAGGTTCTTTTACTATTAAATTAAACAAAGATGAAGCACCTATCTCCAGTGAAAATTTTTTGAATTATGTCAATAAAGGTTTTTATAAGGGGACAATATTTCATAGGGTTATTGATGGATTCATGATTCAGGGTGGTGGTTTTGATGAAAATATGAATCAAAAAGAAACGGATGCTCCAATAAAAAATGAAGCAAGCAATGGTCTAAAAAATGAAGCTTACACCCTAGCTATGGCCAGGACGTCAATTCC
The DNA here is from genome assembly GCA_938084195.1 of uncultured Methylophilaceae bacterium. The sequence continues at coordinate 4,732 of CALKDJ010000139.1, read as the reverse complement.
CGATTCAGCAACATCACAATTTTTTATCAATGTATCAGATAATTCTTTTTTAGATTTTCCTGGTCAAGATGGAGCTGGTTATTGTGTATTCGGCACAGTTACTAAAGGTAGGGATGTCATTGATTTAATTAAAAGTGTTACTACTGGATCATCCAACGGTCATCAAGATGTTCCCACTGAATCCATTATTATTGAGGACGTCACACTCTGTTAACTATTAAAGGCTCAGCATTATTTGTATCTGATGTCCATTTATCAGAATCAGAACCAAAAGCTATTGAGCTCTTTAATCAATTTCTAACTCAAACATGTACCCAATATCAACAATTATTTATTCTAGGTGATTTGTTTGATTACTGGGTAGGTGACGATTCTCTACATTTTAATAATCTGTATGGCACCTTTAAGGATATAACCAAAAAAACTAGTGTGTACTTTATATGTGGTAACCGCGATTTTCTTGTCGGTGAGGGATTCTTTAAGGCTACTAATATCCAACCGCTCCCTGACATCTCCCTGCTTCAAAAAAATAATCAAAAGATACTCGTGATGCATGGCGATACATTATGCACTGACGACATAGAGTATCAAAAATTTAGAAAGCTTACACGCTCTGCTGATTGGAAAGAAAATTTTCTAAGTAAATCCTTGAATGAAAGGATGCAAATATGCAATGAATTGAGACGTAAAAGTGAGGAAGCCAAAAAAAATAAGGCAGAATATATAATGGATGTTAATCCTGACGCAGTTCAAAGAATTTTTTCTGAATATGACTTTCCACCTTTTTTGATTCATGGCCATACTCACAGACTCAAAAATCATGAATATATTTTTGATAAACATGAATGTCAAAGATGGGTGTTAGGTGATTGGCACGGAGAAGGAAATTACATTTCTTTTAAAGATGGTCAGCTAAAATATAATTTTTTAAGCTCATAATTGAAGCTCTGTTTTGCGATGTTTATTTGCAGCCTTATTTAAAATTCCATTAACAAATTTAAATCCATCGGTACCACCAAAAGATTTTGTAATTTCAATAGCCTCATTTATCACCACTTTGTAAGGAACATCTAAAGAAAATTTCAATTCGTATAACGAACAATACAAAATTGCTAATTCAATAGGGCTTAATTCATCATAGTCTCTATCGAGATAGGTCTCAATTTCAGCCTTAAGTAATTCAAAATCCTCATAAACTCCATTTAATAGTTTTAAAAATAGAGTCTCATCTGATAATAAAAAGTCAGGATCATCTTTAATGTCTTTTTTTATTTGATTAAGATCAAAATTATTAATTAGGCCCCTATAAATACTTTTCATTACCAACTCTCTTGCTTTGCGTCGGTTATTTAAAGGCTTTTTTTTTCGCTTATTCTTTGTTGTATTGATTGTCATAAAGATTTAATTAGTGCAGCCATCTCAATCGCATTCAGGGCAGCCTCCTCCCCTTTTATTTTAGTTCTAGCATAAGCTTCCTCGCTTGAATTAGTGGTAATAATTGCATTAATTACTGGAATATTATGATCTAACTGTACCCGCATAATACCTTGGGCTGATTGATCAGACACTACTTCAAAATGATAGGTTTCCCCTCGAATAACTGCACCAATACCAATGAGGACATCAAACTCTTTTGATAAAGCAAAGGCATTAGCTAATAAAGGAATCTCAAGAGCCCCTGGCACTTCTTTTTGTACGATATTATTTAGAGAAACACCCTGTGACTCTAACTTTTCTATACAAAAATTTAATAACTCGCTCACTACTGGCGTATTAAAACGCGATGAAATAATACCTACTTTTAAATCCTTCAAAGTATCTTTATTCACTTCATATACCCTATTTTAAAGGAATATGATTATACCCTTTTGCAAAGCATTTAAAATACCCCAAGCTATAGGTATTCCAACCACAAGCCATGCTATGGGTAGTAAGATTTTTTGCAATGTAACATTCGTCGTAACTGAAGAGCTTAATGTTTCTGTTTTTTGATTTGCAGCAATATTTTTTTCTGCTTTTAATTCTTGCTCACTCATATGAAATTTCTTATTAACTGGTTTAATTAATAAGTTGAGGATAAAGCCAAGCACCAAAAGTAAAGCAAGTATTTTAAAGCTTGAATTATATGCTTGATCCGGTGGTATACCGATAGATAGCTGGTATTCACGAAGGTAGGAAATAAGCATTGGGCCGATAATTCCTGCTAGAGACCAGGCGGTTAATAATCTTCCATGAATCGCTCCAACGTGTTGCGTGCCAAAAATATCTGCTAAGTACGCTGGAATGGTTGCAAAACCTCCTCCGTACATTGTTAAAATAACTAAATTGATTAACACAAAAGTAGCAATATACTGGTTGATACCTGCCCATGGTGCTGAAAGATATAAAGCTGTACCTAGACTAAAAAAGATTGCATATGTTAATTTCCTACCAAGAAAGTCTGAGGATGATGCCCAGAAGATACGGCCAATAATATTTGCAAAAGATAATAAAGCACCAAAACCGGTAGCAACTGCTCCTATAATAAGCGGATCGAAACTACTTTTAGCTATTTCTTGAAACATTGGTTTCGCAACAGCTAATACCCCAATACCTGCAGACACATTTAGGCAAAGCACTCCCCATAACAACCAAAATTGAGGGGTTTTATGCGCAACATTGACATGGACATGATTTGTAGAAATTAATGTGGATGATTTTTTTTCCACAGGCTTCCATCCTTCAGGCTTCCATCCTTCTGCAGGAACGCGATATCCAAAAGCTCCAATAGACATTGAAACTACATAAATACAGCCCATAATAAAAAAGGTATTAGAAACGCCATATGCACTAATTAAACTATCTCCTAATGGCATACCAATCATTGCTCCGCCTCCAAAGCCCATTATTGCCATACCGGTAGCTAAGCCTCTTCTGTCTGGGAACCATTTAATTAATGTAGATACAGGAGATATATAACCCAATCCAAGACCTATTCCACCAATTACACCCATGCCAAGCCAAATCAGCCATAATTGATGAAAGGATGCGCCTAATGAGGTAATCATGAGTCCTCCACCCCAGGCGATTGCTGCAGCAAAACCTGCTTTTCTAGGGCCGGCTTTTTCAAGCCAATGTCCAAAGACAGCCGCCGACATTCCTAAAAAAACAATGGCAATTGCAAACGTTAATACAACGTCACTTCTAATCCAGTCACATGAAGTAGTAAAAATTCTTTGGACAAAAGTTACATCGGGACCACATTCTTTTCCAATCAGTTGTGTAAGTTGGACCCAAAAAATACTTACCCCATAAATCATACCAATTGATAAATGAATAAATAAAGCTGCAGGGGGAACCATCCATCTGTTAAACGATTTATCAGCAACTATATTTTCCCTATCCAAAATACTCATTTAAAACTCTCCTGTTAATAATTAACTACTAAAATAAAGTATTTAACTAAATTAATCAATGTAAATATTGAATGGTTAAAATTCTATGCTTTATTGTCATAAAATAGTCATAAAAGTGTCATAATATAGGTTGCATACCATTTTAAAAAGGCAAAAAATATGGCTGCAAATATATTAATAGTGGAAGATGAAGAATCTATTCTTGAGTTAATTGCAATAAATCTTCATCAAGCTGGATTTAATCCGATCAGATCTCTTAATGCAGAATATGCAGAAAATCTAATTCGTGAAGCTCTTCCAGATCTCATAATATTAGACTGGATGCTTCCAGGAATGAGTGGTGTGGAATTTGCAAAAAGAGTGAGAGGAAATCCTAATACCAAAAATATTCCTATCATAATGCTTACAGCAAAAAGCGATGAAAGTAATAAATTGAAAGGTTTAGATACAGGCGCCGATGATTACATGACTAAACCTTTTAGCCCAAAAGAATTAATAGCAAGAATAAAAGCAGTCTTAAGACGAAAAAGTCCTGAATTGGTGGATGAGCCAATATCAATCCAAGGGTTTACCTTAGATCCTAATAAACATTTATTACAATACAATAATAAAACAATAACAATAGGACCCACTGAATTTAAGCTTCTTAATTTTTTTATGAAAAATCCTGATAGAGTGTTTAGCAGAAACCAAATCCTTGATAAGATTTGGGGGAATAAATCTGATATTGATGATAGAACGGTTGATGTGCATATAAAACGTCTTAGAGATACTTTAAAGATATCTGGGCAAGAATCATTAATTAAAACTATTAGAGGAATTGGATACAGACTTTCAAAAGATTAAGATGATTTTAATTTAATTAATACAATATCTTCGTCTTTCATTAAAGGAAAAAATTGAAAGAAATTAAAACTCATTTTCTGAGGTTTATATCATCAATAGCCATAGCATTTATTTTAATTCAAAATGTTTATAGCTTATATGCTGCTGGTCTTTTTCTTATCTGTATTTTTACTCTGATAATTTTATATCATACGTTTTGGATCTATAAGCTCAGTAAATGGCTAGATAATCGATCCATTAAAAATTTACCGAATGGTTATGGTGTTTGGGAAAAATTATTTACGCAAATATATCGTACAGAGACAAAACAAAAAAAATCTAAGCAAGAATTATTTGAGTTACTAGAACAATTTAAATCAGCAGCGGGAGCAATGCTTGATGGAGTCATCGCTATCGATGAAAATACTGAGATACTTTGGTCTAACAAAACTGCGCAGAAAATGTTAAATATTATTCCTAAAAATGATTATCATCGTCCTATCACTTACATA
>CALKDJ010000138.1 GCA_938084195.1 uncultured Methylophilaceae bacterium | reverse complement strand
CGGGAAGTGAAATCTCTCCACAAATATTAAGTTCTCTTAGAAGAAGGAGGTCAAGCGTTCGACTTACCGCACCCTCTGTTGAGTTTTCAACAGGAACAACACCGTAATGAGAAATATCAGACTGCACATGACTAAAAATTTCATCAATACTATCTGTTGGTAAGATAACTATATTATCTCCAAAATGTTGTCTTGTAGCTTCTTCACTAAATGTTCCTAATGGACCAAGAAAAGCAATGCTTAGTTTTTTTTCTAAAGCTCGACAATTCGAAATTATTGCTTTGAATATGTTTACTATACTTTCTGATTTTAAGGGTCCTTTATTATATCTTTTTAATGCCGCAAGAATTTGTGCTTCTCGTTCTGGCCTATAAATAACGCCATCATCCTTTATTAAACCAACTTGTTTAGCTAAAGTACCTCTTCGAGAAATTAAATCAATAATTTCTTTATCGATAAGATCGATCTCTTTTCTAAATTTTAATAAATCTTTTTTCATAAATATTTTTTTTCAAAATCCTGCATGAAATTAATTAATGCATGAATACCTTCAACAGGCATCGCATTATAAATAGATGCTCTTAAGCCTCCAACAAGCCTGTGTCCCTTTAGCTGATATAGCCCACTTTTTTCTGCCTCTTCAACAAATACCATTGTAAGGGATTCATCGCGTATCCTGAATGGTACATTCATTCTAGATCGATTAAGAACCTCAATGTCATTATAATAGAAATCCGATGTATCAATAAAATTGTACAAAAGATCACTCTTATGTTTATTAACTTTTTCCATCTCTACTAAACCACCATTTTTTTTAAGCCATTTAAATACAAGCCCTGCTATATAAATTGAAAAGGTGGAGGGGGTATTAATCATAGATTTATTATCAGATTGGATCTTCCATGAAAAAGTAGTTGGTGTTTTTTTATCAGAAAAGTCTAATAAATCATCTCTTACAATGACTAAGGTTAATCCAGCAGGACCTATATTCTTTTGGGCTCCAGCATAAATAACACCATATTTATTTATATCAATATCTCTAGAAAGAATATTTGATGACATATCACATACTATTGGTACATCTTTTATGTTTGGACTTTCAAAATACTCAACCCCGTGAATAGTCTCATTTAAACAATAGTGAATATAGGAATCTTCAATAGCATAATCCCAAGCATCATAAAGTGGCACTTTTTTATAGTCAATTGACTCTGAAGATGCTGCCATTTTTATGTTGCCAAAAACTTGAGCATCGGTATATGTTCTTTTCGACCAATAACCAGAAGCCACATATGAGGCAGAACTATTATTTAAAAGATTCATAGGCACCATGAAGTTTTGAGTAATTGCACCACCCTGAAGAAATAAAACTTTGTAGTTCTTAGGGATTGTCAATAAGGCTCTGAGATCCTCCTCAGCTTCCTCTATAATTGGAAGGTATTGCTTACTTCTATGGGACATTTCCATGACAGACATACCTGTTCCTTGCCAATCGAAAAGTTCTTTATGCACTTCTTCCAAAACTTCTTTTGGAATTAGAGAGGGGCCAGCAGAAAAATTATATTGGCAAGTCATCCTGGTCGTCGTCTAAGTGATCAGATTCAACAATTTTTTCAATCCCTGAAAGTTTTTCTTCTTCTGATAAATTTATTAAAGTCACACCTTGCGTTGCTCTTCCTAACTCCCTAATTTCACTAACCCTTGTTCTAATTAATACACCACCAGTTGTTATAAGCATAATTTCATCATGATCACCAACTAATTTCGCGGCGACAACAATACCATTTCTATCACTAACTTGAATAGCTTTAACACCTTGAGTACCTCTTCCTGACTTTCTAAACTCAGAAAGTATTGTTCGTTTTCCAAAACCATTCTCTGTAGCGACAAGCACAGACTCCTCTTCAGAGGATGCAATAAGTAAAGATAAAACTTGTTGATCAGTGGGTAGTTTCATTCCTCGAACACCAGCAGCATTTCTTCCCATACTTCGAACATCATGTTCATCAAACCAAACTGCTTTACCCCCGTTAGAGACCAAAATAATATCTTGCTCACCATTAGTAACTCCAGCCCCAACAAGATAATCGCCGTTAGCAAGTTTAATAGCGATAATGCCTGATTTTCTTGGATTTGAAAAATCTGAGAGTGGGGTTTTTTTCACTGTGCCTTTTGCAGTTGCCATAAAAATATATTGGTCATCTACAAAATCTTTTACTGCCAAGATAGCATTTATTTTTTCACCTGGCATTAATGGGAACAAGTTAACTATTGGTTTTCCGCGACTAATTCTGCTTCCCTGGGGCACTTCATAAACCTTAAGCCAATAAACTTGACCTCGACTTGAGAAGCAAAGAATATTATCGTGAGAGTTAGCAACGAACATTTGCTCTATAAAGTCGTCTTCTTTTGTGGTCATTGCTTGTTTTCCTCTACCTCCTCTTTTTTGTGCACGATAATCATCGAGCACTTGAGCTTTTATGTATCCTGAATTGGATAAAGTAACGACCATATCTTGAGGCGCAATAAGATCCTCTATTGATAGATCGTAGGCATCGGTTACAATTTCACTTTTTCTCTCGTCGCCGTATTGAGATTTAATTTCCTTAAGTTCATCTGAAATAATAGTTGTGACCCTATCTGAATTACTCAATATATCTAATAGGTCAATAATAGTATCCATAATCTCATGGTATTCATTGACTATTTTTTCTTGTTCTAAACCGGTAAGTCTTTGCAGTCTCAATTGTAAAATTTCTTGTGCCTGAACATCTGAAAGTTTGTACCCATCACTTTTGAGACCAAAGTCTGATGAAAGCCCATCAGGTCTCGAGAGTCCGTCAGCAGATTTTTTCAACATCGCTTCAACCACATCTGATTTCCATGATTTCTCCATAAGCTCTTTCTTAGCATCTGGAGGGGTTGATGCAGCTTTAATAATCTTAATCATCGCATCTACATTTGCAAGGGCAACTGCTAGTCCCTCAAGAACATGGCCTCTCTCTCTGGCTTTTTTTAATTCATAAACTGTTCTTCTTGTAATGACCTCTCTTCGGTGCTTTATGAATGCATCTAATATTTGTTTCAAGTTAAGCAATTTAGGCTGGCCATCAATTAAGGCGACCATATTCATTCCAAAGTTATCTTGAAGCTGCGTTTGCTTATATAAATTATTAAGAACTACATCAGGAATTTCTCCTTTTTTTAGCTCTATCACGACACGCATTCCTGATTTATCAGATTCATCTCTTAAATCAGAAATACCTTCGATTTTCTTATCACCAACTAATTCGGCAATTTTTTCAATAAAAGATTTTTTATTTACTTGATAAGGAAGTTCATCAATAATAATTGCTTCTCTATTTCCCTTCTCTAGATTTTCAGTGTGAGTTTTACCTCTCATTACAACTCGACCCCTACCAGTTCTATAGCCATCCCTTACACCCGAAATTCCATGAATAATTCCTGAGGTTGGAAAATCTGGCCCAGGTATAAACTCCATTAATTCATCAATTGAAATATCTGTATTATCAAGAAGTGCTAATAAACCATTAATTACTTCCGTTAAATTATGTGGTGGAAAATTTGTAGCCATTCCAACAGCAATACCAGAACTACCATTAATGAGTAGGTTTGGTATTCTTGTAGGCATGATTAATGGTTCATGTTCAGATCCATCATAGTTGGGACCGAAATCAACGGTCTCTTTATCGATATCAGCAAGCATTTCGTGGGAAATTTTTGACATCCTAATTTCTGTATAGCGCATTGCCGCAGCATTATCTCCGTCTACTGAACCAAAATTACCCTGGCCATCAACAAGCATATATCTCAAGCTAAAATCTTGGGCCATTCGAACAATGGTATCGTAGACAGCTGTATCTCCATGGGGATGATACTTACCAATCACGTCACCAACAATTCTTGCAGATTTTTTATAAGGTCTATTATAGTTATTACTGAGTTCATACATCGCATAAAGCACTCTTCTATGTACAGGTTTTAAACCATCCCTTACATCTGGTAGCGCTCGGCCGACAATTACACTCATTGCATAGTCCAAATAGGACTTTTTCATTTCATCTTCAAGGCTAACTGGGATGGTTTCTTTTGCGAATTGACTCATAGTTTCTCTAGGGTAATTGGATAAATACTCATCTAAATTTTAGCATGTATAAGGAAGCTATTTAATCAAAATTGCACTAATTTGAAAGATAATTTAAGTCACGAATAATGTCATCAATATCTTCCAGGCCAACAGCAATTCTAATAAGGTTATCTTTTACTCCAGAATCTTCTCTTTCTTTAACAGTTAGTCTGCTGTGGGTTGTTGTCGCTGGATGAGTAATGGTTGTTTTTGTATCTCCAAGATTGGCTGTAATTGACAGTAAGCTTGTTGAATCAATCAGCTTCCATGCTTCCTTGGTTGAATCGTTAACTTCGAAAGAGAGTACACCACCAGCTGCTGATTGTTGTTGTTTTGCTAGATCAAATTGTGGATGTGTTCGAAGACCTGGATAAAAAACTTTCTTCACTTTTCTCTGCTGTTCTAACCATTCAGCTAATAACATGGCATTCGAAGAATGTGCTTTCATTCTTAAATCTAATGTTTCCAGACTTTTGGTGAAAATCCATGCATTAAATGCGCTTAAAGTTGGACCAGCAGTTCTTAAAAAAGCATGCACATGCTCCATATCTTCTTTATCACCGAGTACTGCTCCTCCAAGACATCTTCCTTGTCCGTCAAGATATTTAGTAGCCGAATGAATGATAATATCTGCCCCAAGTAATAATGGCTTTTGTAATGCGGGAGTACAAAAACAATTATCAACAATAAGCTTTATATTTGATGAATGTGCAAGTTCAGCAAGTTTTTTTATATCACATATTTCGGTTAATGGGTTTGATGGTGTCTCAACAAAAAAGAATTTTGTTTTCTTAGTAATGGAATCTTTCCATTTGGATTCGTCTGTCAAATCAACAAAAGTTATATCTAAACCCCATTTTATAAGAATTTTATTAAATAATTGAATGGATGTCCCAAAAATACTCTTTGAAACTACAATATGATCACCCGGCTCGCACAGAGCCATGAAACATGAAAGAATTGCGGACATACCAGTTGAAGTAGCAACACATTTTTGAGCACCTTCTAATGATGCCAATCTTTCTTCAAATGTTCTTACCGTAGGATTTGTAAAGCGTGAATAAACATTACAATCTTCCGAATTTTTAAATCGATCTGCAGCCTCTTGAGCATTTTTAAATACAAAGCTTGAGGTTAGGAACATCGCTTCTGAATGTTCACCCTCCGGCGTCCTTTTAATTCCCTCACGGATTGCATTTGTATTAAATTTATTTTTAAATTTTTTCATATAATAATTTTATTTTTCTATAACTTTTCGGCAAAAAAAAACCCAAACAACTAAGATGGGTTCCCCCGCTTTAGCTGATTTTTATAGCGCCCGCAAGCTGAATGAATCAAATCGGCGCTTGTTAAAGGTATCATTATCCTCTTCATTTGAAATAGGTCAAGGATTACTAAGCATGCTCTTGTTCATTTTCGGAGGGAAAGTTAAGTAAATTTAAATCAAGTTGATTGCTAGAGTTCGATTGTTTGTTATGCTCTGTATCAGAACGAATAGACTCAATCTTATTGAGATATATTTCATCAATATCACTAGTAACATATTGACCATCAAAACATGAGCAATCAAAATTCTCAAGTGATGTATTTTCTTGAATAATTGTAGATTTTAAATCATCTAAATCTTGGTAAATGAGCGCATCTGCCCCAATATCTTTAACAATCTCCTTGTCATCTTTGTTGTAAGCCAATAGCTCATTTCTTGAAGGCATATCAATTCCATACACATTAGGAAATTTTACCGGGGGTGCTGCTGAAGCAAGGTATACATTTTTCGCGCCTGCCTCTCTGGCCATCTGAACAATTTCTCTTGATGTGGTGCCCCTTACAATTGAATCATCAATAAGTAAAACATTTTTATTTTTAAATTCAAACTTAATTGGATTTAATTTTTGTCTTACTGATTTTTTTCTTAGGGCCTGGCCAGGCATAATAAATGTTCTTCCAATATATCTATTCTTAATAAATCCCTCTCTAAAGTTAGTATTTAACATGAGAGCTACCTCTTGCGCACAAGGTCTGCTTGTATCTGGGATAGGAATAACGACATCAATTTTCAAATGACTCCAATCTTTTTTTATCTTTTTTGCAAGAGTTACTCCCATGTTAAGCCTTGTTTGGTATACAGAAACTCCATCAATCATAGAATCAGGTCTGGCAAGGTAAACGTATTCAAAAATACAAGGGGTCTGTTTGGTATCTTTTACACATTGTTTTGAATAAAAATTACCATCTAGGTCAATAAAGATTGCCTCACCGGGATACACATCTCTCAATAATTTAAAACCTAAAACGTCTAAAGCTACACTTTCAGAAGCTACAACGTACTCTGGACCATCTTCTGTTTCCTTAATACCTATAACCAAAGGCCTAATACCATGTGGGTCTCTAAAAGCCAATAATCCAAAATTTGCTATCATTGAGACGACTGCATAAGCTCCGTTACATCTTTTAAATACTGAGGTTGTGGCTTCGAAAATAATATCAGAGGTTAGAACATTTTTTTCGGTTGATTCAATTATGGAATGGGCAAGAACATTTAGAAGAACTTCTGAATCTGAATTTGTATTAAGATGTCTCAGATCCTGCTTAAACATCTCATCCTTTAACTGATCAGCGTTGGTTAAATTACCGTTATGGGCAAGCACAATGCCATATGGTGAGTTAACATACAACGGCTGAGCTTCCGCAGAGGATGATGAGCCGGCTGTTGGATATCTAACATGAGCAATTCCAGCATTGCCTTTCAAAGTTCTCATATGACGTGTATGAAAGACATCTTTAACCAAGCCGTTATTTTTATGCATATGGAACCGGCTACCATCACTTGTCACGATCCCAGCAGCATCTTGACCTCGATGTTGCAGAACTAATAATCCATCATAGAGAGGTTGGTTAGCGGGTTGATTAGCAACTATGCCTATAATTCCACACATAAAATCTTCTCAATTAAGTCAGAATATTGTCATATTTTACATCTTTAAACCAATCTTCGGGTAAATAAGGCAAAGTATTTTCAACAGAGTTTTTTATTATTGGTATGTATGTTGAGTTAGCCCATCCTGGATTAAGTGAAAATGATGTTTTCTCGAGCAGCAAAATCATAACAAAAATAATTAGTACTCCTCTAATAAATCCAAAAAACCCCCCTAGAATAAAATTGGAAAAGCTAAGCCCAACACTTTTAATAAATTTGTTGATTAATTTTATTATTATTCCTGCAAGAATAAGCACAAAAAGAAAAATAATAAAATAAAAAA
>CALKDJ010000137.1 GCA_938084195.1 uncultured Methylophilaceae bacterium | reverse complement strand
CAAGTCATTCAAAAGAATTGATTGAAAAAAATTGCAATAGAGTTATTTGGCTAGAAGATGGCAAAATCAAGAGGGATGGTAATCCACATGAAGTTTGTTCCCAATATTTTTCATAAGGAATTTAAATATTTTAAACTACTTTACTTTTTATTTACGAGTATTTCTAAGAATATTAAGGCAGCGTCTAACTGTTTTTTTAAGATGGTTGCTTGAAAAATCAAATTTTTCTAAAGAAAATAAGGATTTTATTGTCACTACTGGTAAAACGATAATAAAATTCTTCTTAAGAAATAAAATTATATCTAATTTAAAAAAGGACATAAATTCAACACAAACCTCAAATATATTTACCAGCTATCCAGAATCTCTTATTAAGAGGAGTTTGCCTGCTTTTGAGGTTAAATTATTTATAAGTCCGTTAAAGTTTATATATTTAATTTTGCTTCGCTTTCTTCAAGAGAATTTTTTCTTTAAATTTTTTTTCGCTTCCAAAAAAATAAGTGAAAATCTCTCGCGTGACTTGAAAACAATAAAATATATTAAAACTTACAATCAATACGTTAAAACATATACTCAATATTATAATGATAAAGTTAGCAATGATTCTGATGAGATACCTATGCAAGTGCAAAAGGCATTTCCACCTGTTCATAGATATTCTATAAACAGGCCATTAGATTTTAAAATAAATGATGACCTATTTTTCAACCCTAAAATAAATATAGTTCTTCCAAGCTTGAAAAAAGATCATATGTCTGGAGGCCCAAATACAGTTTTATTGTTTGCAATAAAATTGACTGAGTCGGGAGAAAACATAAGGTTGATATCTTCGGATTTATCAATTGATGGTGAGGAAGATTCTTTATTTAAACATTTGAAAGCCCTTATAAATAGGAAGATACTTAAAGATAAAATTGAGATAGTAGATGGGGTTGATAAAACGTTTAATACAGATGTTGGTATTGAGATTGGAGTTAATGATATCTTTATTGCATCGGCATGGTGGACAGCTCAAACTATATATAACGATGCTTTACCACTGACAAATATAAAGAAATTTTTCTATGTTATACAAGATTTTGAACCTATCCTACATGAAGGCTCAACCTTTTACGCACGAGCTCTCGAAACTTATTGCATGAATCATATTCCTATAATTAACACCTCTCTTTTACTTGATCATTTAACTAAAGAAAAAATTGGTAAATACTCAAGTACAAAATTTGTAAATAACTCAATGTTTTTTGAACCAGCAATTAACAATGACTTATATTCTCCCTTAAATAAAAATAGTAAAAAAGACAAAAAAACCTTGCTTTTTTATGCGCGGCCGACAAAAGCACTGAGAAATCTTTATGAAATTGGGCTTATGGCTCTTCGAAAAATGGTAAAGGATAATTTATTATCTGAAGAAAATTGGGAAATAATTGCAATTGGTGAAGATATTCAACCTGTAGATTTAGGGAATAATGTTTTTCTTCGCCCAATGCCATGGATGAGTTATTTAGATTATGCTGCAGAAATACGTAATGCTGACTTATTACTTTCGCTTATGCTTTCGCCACATCCAAGCTACCCGCCTCTAGAGATGGCATCCTCTGGAAATCTTACTGTGACAAATAGTTATTCTGTAAAAACAAAGGAAAGGATGGCCGCTATTTCATCCAATATATTAGTTGCTGAACCAAGTGTTGAAAGTGTGTCAATTAAACTCAAAGAGGCTATCTCTCGAATAAACTATGGCCTAAATGCTTTTGAAACAAAAAATACAAATATTGGTTACCCAAAAAATTGGGATGAAGCAATAGATAAATTAATGCCTAATATTAATAAAATTATTAAAAACTTAAGAGAAGGTGGTATTTCACCGAATAAAAATAAAATGCATGGATTACCAACTAATCCTAAAAGTGATTATGAACTTTATCGTATTAGCGAACTTCGCAAGCGGAGGAGTATTTACCCTAATCAACGAGAAAAAGGGCTGATAACTTTAGCTACATCTGCCTTTAATACTGATGTTAGATTCCTAAGGGAGCTGGCAAGTTCAATTTACTCACAAGACGGTGGGATGAACTTTGAATGGCTTATCCTTGACAATGGCTCGACTGATCCATCAACAATCCAAACCCTAAAGGAAATTAGTAGATTTAATGAAGCTAGATTGATAACAGTTAAAAAAAATCTTGGAATTATTGGAGGTATGCGACTATTACTTGAGGAGGCTAGCGGGAAATATATTTTGCCAATTGATTCTGATGATTTGTTAGCTCCAGATTTAATAAATATAATTACTTCATTCATTACTAATAATAACTACCCTCCATTACTTTATAGCGATGAAGATAAAATTTTGGATAAGAATTTTAAAGATCCATATCATAAAACTGGCTGGGATCCGGTTTTATTTATACATAGCTGTTATATTGCTCATGTATGTGTAATTGATAGAAAATTAGCAATATCATTGGGGCTTTACACTAATAAAAATGCTGAAGGATGTCATGATTGGGATAGCTTCATAAGCTTCACAAATGCAGGCTATACTCCATTGCATATTCCTGAAATGATTTATTCTTGGAGAATGCATTCTCAATCAACTTCGAGCAACATTAAATCAAAATCCTACATACAAAAGTCTCATAAAAAGACTCTTCAAAGATTTATTAGAAATACTAAAAATAAAAATATTGAACTCAAACTTAGTCCACTTTTCGATCAAGGCGTGGATTGGCAGTTTAAATATAAAGGCAAATTACCAAAAATAGAAACTATTGAACTCGATAAACAACTTTTTGCAATAGAAATGACAGCAATTATGAATGGTATTCGGGATACAAAAGCCGACTTAATTCATTTTTGCTTCAAAGATTGCAAACACATAGATTCGGGTTGGGAGAGAGAAGCTACAGCTCTGTTTACAATTTTTAGTGATGTCGTTATGGTTGGTGGTTTAGTTCATGATGGTCATAAAATAATGGATGGGCCACAAATTTTTGGATTTGGTTCAGGAGCTGAATGTCCAGACGTTGGAACACATTTTATGGATCATGGTTATTTTGCTAGATTATCTAAACCACATACAGTGTCATCTGTCCCACTACACCATAGTGTAGTAAAAACAAGTTTTATTAAAAAAATTCTACCAATAATTGCTGAAGAAAAAGTTCGATTAAATCAATTAAATCATTTTATTGGTGGCCTAGCTATTGAAGGAAATAAAAGAGTTATATTTTCACCATTTTTTAAATCGAAACTAGGAGTTTTTGAATATTCAAAATCATATAATGAAGTGGCGCACTCATATTTCCTCTCACGATTTTGGAATATCATTCCGGATAATCGCGTTTATTCTTCAAAATTAGATTTAAGCTCAGCTAATTTTGGGTATTCTGTTGCTGATGAAGCAAAAAATTTAGAGCACATTGATGGACTTAAGAAAAAATTACCAAAATATCATTTATGGTTAGATCGTGAAATTGAATTAAGAAAAAATAAATATCCAATTCCTTCACAAATAAAATTTAGTATTTTAACGACTGTTTATGAACGTACAAATAAAGAATTTTTAAAAAAACTTGCAGATTCAATTATTAAGCAGACTTTCAAGCCTGAATGGGTAATAGTAGCTCATGGAAAGCTACCAAAAAGTTTAGTCAATTTTATAACTGAAAATAACAAAATTTGGGATGCAAAAATATTCTGGGTGAAAGAATCTCTTGGAATAATGAGGGCTATGAGGAAAGCTTTTGATAATTCTAATGGCGATTATATCGTTCCAGTTGATGCTGATGACCTTCTTACGCCAGATGCTATTCAAATACTCGCTAGCGAGGCATTGCGCAACAAAAAACCTGAAATGCTATTTTCTGATGAAGATATGCTAATCAATGAATTACCAACTTCTCCTTATCTAAAATCTTCTTTTGATCCAGTATTAAATCTTGATAGCTCATATATATGGCATTTAGTCGCAATCAAACGTAAGCAGAAATGTTGTAATGATTTATATACTAATCTGAATGGTACATGGTGTCATGACTATGACACAGTTATGCGTATTCATCAAAGTGGTGGACAAATTGTACATGTACCCCATGTTTTATATCACTGGCGACAACATGCTGCATCTACAACAAATAATTCACTTGGCGAGAACAAACGCTCCTTAGATTCAGTTAATTCAGTTTTAGCACTTCATATTAAAAAATTAGAGCATCCAAAGCATTATTCAATTTCAATATGGCCAGAAAATCGAGGTGTAAAAGAGCTTTATATTACTAGATTAAATAACGATTTGCCAAAATTCATAACTCTCGAAGAATTAATAAAAAATCCATTAGATAATTATGGTGAAGATACAATTTTAATGATCGCAAACCCAAAAATATTGATTAATAGTGAGTTAGTTTTTGCAGAAGTTTATAGACTTTTTAAGTTACATCAAAATCTAGGAGCTATAGGTGGGCTAGTTTGCAATAAAGATAAAGTTATTGATGGATGCTTTATTCAAAAAGAAAATGGAGATATATTTAGTCCTTGGGTAAAAACTACCTTCGAAGGGAATA
>CALKDJ010000136.1 GCA_938084195.1 uncultured Methylophilaceae bacterium | reverse complement strand
CTGGAACTGATGGCGCGTTAGCTATGGCGATGATGAATGTGATTATTGAGGAAAATTTAGTTGATCAAGATTATGTGAACAACTATACAGTAGGCTTTAAAGAATTAGCTGAAAAAGCAAAAGAAAGAACGCCTGAGTGGGCAGAGGATATCACTGGCATCTCCGCTGAGGATATTAGACAACTTGCTAGAGAGTATGCAACCACCCAGCCATCAGCAATAAGAATTGGAGTAGCCCTAGAAAAAAGCTGGGGTGGAAGCCAAGCAATTAGGGCGGTGACTGCTCTTCCTGCATTGACAGGAGCATGGCGACATGTGGGAGGTGGTATTCTCCAATTTCCGGTATGGGAACATCCTTATAAGTTTGATGTAA
Organism: uncultured Methylophilaceae bacterium; assembly: GCA_938084195.1. Next base: position 3,446 of record CALKDJ010000136.1, on the reverse strand, counting down.
TCTGTAGGCCAGACCTTATTCCTAAAGGCACACAAGTTGTAAATAATCTTCAGCTAGGAAGGGTATTAACAGGAGAACAAAAACTTAATGTGCCAATCAAGTCTATGATGTGCTGGAACACTAATCCCGTCACTCAAGCGACTGAGTCAGAGAAAATTTTGGAAGGCTTGAAGCGCGAAGACTTATTTTTAGTATCCGCAGAACATTTTATTTCAGATACTGCTGCTTTTGCCGATATCCTTTTACCAGCTTCAATGGGTGCAGAGCAAGAGGATATTATTTTATCTTGGGGACATTTATATCTTACTTATAATGAAAGATGTGTTGATTCTCCAGGAGAATGTATTCCAAACAATGAAATATTTAGGCTGTTAGCAAAACGACTAGGCTTTGAGGAAGAAAATTTCAAATGGAATGACACAGAATGTCTTGAAAACTATATAGATTGGGATGCTCCCGCATGTGATGGTATTGATCTTAATTATTTAAAAGAGCATGGATATGCTCGACTAAATGTTGGCACTAAAGATGACCGTGCACCCCATAAAGAAGGAAATTTCCCAACCCCCTCTGGAAAATGTGAATTTAGGTTAGTAGGTGCCAAGAATTTTGTAGCTGGTCCATTTAGACAAATGTATGATGATTTTCAACCCGGTGAGGATATCCCAGAATTACCAGATTACTTAGCTTCGAAAGAGACTGCTGAAGCTAATCCAGCGTTAGCAAAAAAATATCCATTAAATATTCTTGCACCCAAAAGTCATGGGTTTATTAATTCCAGTTACGCCAATATGGAACAAAAGCTAAAAGCCCAAGGTGAGCAGTTTGTATTAATAAACCAATCCGATGCAATGGATAGGGGTATTAATGAGGGGGACAAAGTGTCAGTGTTTAATGATAGGGGAGATTTTGAGGCGGTTGCAAAAATAACATCTGATGTGAATAAAGGCATTGTCGTAGCAACGCTGGGTTACTGGAGGCAACATAACAAAGGAGTAGTCAATTCAGTAAGCTCTAATGCTTTTGGTGATATGGGTAATTCTCCAACCTCTCATGACTGTTTGGTAGAAGTGAGGGCGACATAGATAAAAGTTAATGCGTTTCTTACCTCTCATTTAATATTACTCAAAGAGTCTTATTTAAAAGTAACTCACAAATCACTACCCATTAATCATGGTGTGGATGTGATAACTGCTTTTTCAAATTGTCCTTATGCAATTGCATCGCATGACACTAATTCAGTATTTAATTATGCTAATGAGGCCAGTCTGCAGCTTTTTAAGACTAACTGGGATGAAATGATTGGTGTGCATTCTAGTGTGTCAGCTGCCAAATCGTTGCAAAGTGATCGTAATAAAATGTTAAAGGAAGTAGCAAGGGTAGGTTTTGTTGAAGATTACAAAGGCACTCGTATGGCTTTTGATGGCTCCCTTTTTCAAATAAATGATGCGATAATTTGGAATATAGTCGATAGTAAAAATAATAGTCAGGGTCAGGCAGTTCTAATAATGGATCATAGTTTATATGAGTAAAAAAAATACCCCAACAAAGGTTTTATTTGCCAGTCTTGCTGGAACAACTATTGAGTTTTTCGATTTTTATATATATGCCAATGCGGCGGTATTGGTATTCCCATCACTTTTTTTTCATGCATCTGATCCATCAACAGAAATGCTTCAATCCCTTGCGACTTTCTCAGTAGCTTTTTTTGCAAGGCCATTAGGCTCTGCATTTTTTGGACATTTTGGTGATCGAGTTGGGAGAAAGATTACCTTAGTGGCAGCTCTATTAACCATGGGTATATCAACTGTAGCAATTGGTTTATTACCAACTTATCAATCGATAGGTATACTAGCTCCTATCTTGCTTATCATATGTCGTTTTGGCCAAGGATTTGGTTTAGGCGGGGAATGGGGTGGTGCAGTCCTTTTAGCGGTCGAAAATGCTCCTCCAGAAAAGAAGGCATGGTACGGTATGTTTCCGCAATTAGGCGCTCCTATAGGGTTAGTTTTATCAGGTGGAATCTTTCTTTATTTATCGAATACCTTAAGTAATGAGCAGTTTTTTGACTATGGCTGGAGAATTCCTTTTTTACTCAGCTCGGTACTTATCATCATTGGTTTATATGTAAGATTAAATATATCAGAAACACCAGAATTTGAAGCTAATAAGAAGAAGAATAAACCCCTTTCAGTCCCTTTTATGACTGTATTTAAGGAGCATAGTAAGCCATTATTCTTAGGTACTTTTGTTGCACTTGCCACATTTGTATTGTTTTATTTGATGACAGTATTCATTGCGAGCTGGTCCATATCTGAGCTTGATATAACCAGGGATACCTTTTTAGAGAACCAAATTTTATCGGTTTTTTTCTTTACTTTATTAATACCCATATCAGCTTTGTTGGCCGATCGTTATGGACGAAAAGTAATACTTATGATGGCTTCGCTTATGATTGTGATCTTTGGCCTTTTCTTTACCCCACTTTTAGGGGCAAGTGACGCAAATAGTATACTTATTACCCTCTCAATAGGTATGGCCCTCATGGGATTTACCTATGGTCCTTTAGGTACGATATTATCTGAATTATATCCGACAAGTGTTAGGTATACTGGCGCATCACTTTCTTTTAATTTGGCTGGTATTGTAGGAGCCTCCTTTGCACCTTTTATTGCATTATGGTTATCAGCGAACTATGGCATAGAGTTTGTTGGTTATTACCTTTCATTAGCTGCAGCCATTTCTTTAGTAGCAATCTTTTTATCCTCAAAGGCTAAGACCTAGATGAGTTTATTATTAAATTCTTATAAATACATTATTCGTCTTGCATCGGCAGCAAAAGCAAAATATTACTTATTTATATTAAGTTTTAGCGAATCCTCCTTTTTCCCTATCCCTCCTGACGTTATGCTTCTTCCAATGTGCATGGCTGACCACTCAAGAGTATGGTATTTTGCATTCATCACTACGGTAGGATCTGTACTGGGTGGCATTTTTGGTTACTTTATAGGATCTTATAGCTTTGACTTTATTGAACCTTTTTTAAATAATTGGGGATACATCGATAGTTATTTGCTCGCAGTAGAATGGTTTGAAGATTGGGGATTCTGGGCGGTTTTTATTGCAGGGTTTTCTCCTATTCCCTATAAAGTGTTTACTATTGCTGCAGGAGCCACTTATATGCCTCTCATTCCATTTGTTATCGCCTCAGTGGTTGGTCGAGGTGCAAGATTTTATTTAATTGCTTATTTAGTCAAAGTGTTTGGAAAACAAGCTGATGTCCTAATAAACAGATATATGGATAAGGTTGGTTGGATATTGGTAAGTATTATCGCTTTATTGGTTGTAACGTATCTATTATTTTAAGTAAACTCTTTTGCAATTTGATGAATTTTATCTCTTATTCCTTTGTCACATATAACATTATGAATAAACTTTTCATTACA
>CALKDJ010000135.1 GCA_938084195.1 uncultured Methylophilaceae bacterium | reverse complement strand
TTACATATTCCTGTTGATAAAATAAGAGGCTTTGAATCGCGAAGAATAGGTCCAAAAGATGGAAAGGAATTTATTGGTGGTAACTATGCATCGGCCCTTACATTAGAAGCTCAATTTCCTAATTTATTACCAGAGGATACAAAAACAGATATAAGCTTATTTATGGACGCAGCAAATCTTTGGTCTGTTGATTATGACAGTCAATTAGATAGTTCTAACAAAATTAGATCATCAGTAGGAGTTGTTGCCAATGTATTCACAATTGTAGGACCATTAAACTTTACACTTGCAAAATCTATAACAAAAGCTAAAACAGACGTTACTCAAGCATTTGCTTTTAGATTAGGGACATCTTTTTAATGAAACATTTAGTAAAAATATTTGTACTTACTTTTTTTCTTCTATCTAGTACTTATGCATTAGCAGAGCAAAAAATTGTTTATTTTGATTTAAAGTATGTATTAAATCAAAGCTCTGCTGGTAAAAGTGCTCAAGATCAATTAAAAAAAATGTTTACAGATAATCAAAAAAGACTTGAAAATTTAGAAGCAAAACTAAAAGAATCAGAGATGGATTTAATTGCAAAACAATCAGTTCTTAAAAAAGAAGATTATCAAAAACAAGCAGATAAATTAAGAAAGGAAGTTAGCAACTATCAAAATGATAGAAGAATTTCTATAGAAAAAATTACAACAGTAAGATCAAAAGCTAAAGAAACACTATTAAATAAAATTAATCCTATTCTTAAAAAATATTCTTCAGAAAACAATATTTCAGTAATTTTAAATTCTACTGCTGTACTAAGTGGAAACTCAGATTCAGATATTACAAATTTAATAGTTGATCAATTAAACAAAGAGTTTCCTTCTATAAAATTAAAATAAAATGTCAACAATACAGTTTTTTGAGAAAAAGGGTCCTTTTCCCTTAATAGAAATTATTAAAAAAGTTGGACAAGAAAAATCTACTATTGTGTCTAACAATATAAATATTCAAGGATTTGAACCTTTAAATATTGCCAATACAAACGATTTAACTTTCTTAAACTCAATTAAATATAAAGATCTTTCCGCAAAAACTAAGGCTTCAGCATGTATTACAACAACAAATTTAACTAAATTTCTTCCTAAAAATTGTATACCAATTGAAACTAAAAATGTTTTATTTGCTGTAACACAAGTAGCTAAAATGTTTTATCCTACAGCTGATATTGATAAACTTGACGTAAACTTATCTAAGTCTGAAGAATTAACAGAATTATATCCAAGTGTTAAGTTTGGAAAAAATGTTTTAATTGGCAAGAAAGTTAAAATTGGAATTAATTCAAACATTTCTAGCAACACAGTTATAGAAAGTAATGTAGTTATTGGAGAAAATTGTACAATAGGTTCATTTGTATTAATAAAAAATTCACTTATTTCAAACAATGTTTACATTCAAGATGGATCAAAAATAGGAAATAAAGGTTTTGGTTTTATTCCAATTAAAGAAAATAATCTAAGAACACCACATATAGGTAAAGTTATATTGGAGGATAATGTCGAAGTAGGCGCCAACTGTACTATTGACCGAGGTTCTATGAGTGATACTGTTATTGGTAAAAATACTTATCTTGATAACCAAGTTCACGTAGCTCACAATGTGCAAATTGGAAAAAACTGTATGATCGCAGGTCAAGTAGGTTTTGCCGGCAGTTCATCTCTTGGTAATAATGTTGTAATTGGAGGTCAAGCTGGTATTTCAGGCCATCTAAAAATAGGAAAGAATGTTAAAATTGGAGGTGGTAGTGGTGTAGTAAATGATCTTCCAGATAACTCTTATGTTATGGGTTATCCAGCTGTTTCTCTAAAAGAATTTGCTAAGCTTAGAAAGAAATATGACTGATAAATCTATAGATAGAAAAAAAATAGAAAGTCTATTACCTCACAGGGACCCTATGTTGTTGATAGATAAATTAATAAATATCGTACATTTAAAATCTGCTACAGCCATAGTTAATGTCAAGAAAACATCATTTTATGTTCAAGGTCACTTTCCTGACCAACCTGTTATGCCTGGTGTACTTATTGTTGAAGCTTTTGGTCAAGCAGCAGCAGCTTTAACTGCCTATGGTATAGATCCAAAAGAATATGCTAATAAATTAGTATATTTAATGAGCGTTGAGAAAGCACGATTTAGAAACCCAGTTCTACCGGATTGCGAGCTTCATCTAGACATTGAAGCTATAAGATCACATGGAAGAGTATGGAAATATAAAGGAGTTGCAAAAGTAAATGGTAAAAAAATGGCTGATGCACAGTGGTCAGCAACTATTGTTGATAGGAAATAAGAATATATGATTCACAAAACTTGCATTATAGATAAAAAAGCTAAAATTTCTAATAATGTTTTAATTGGCCCGTATTCAGTTATAGGACCAGATGTTGAATTAGGTGATAATGTCGAAATACATTCACATGTAAATATATCAGGTAACACAAAAATTGCTTCAAACACAAAAATTTTTCCTTTTTCAAGCATAGGAACTGCACCTCAAGATTTAAAGTACAAAGGAGAAAAAAGTTATTTAGAAATAGGAAAGAATAACACAATAAGAGAATATGTTACCATAAACCCAGGCACCGAAAGTGGTGGAAGTATAACAAAAATAGGAAATAACTGTTTATTTATGATTAGCTCTCATGTAGCCCATGACTGTAAAGTGGGTAACAATGTAGTTATAGCTAATAATGTACCATTAGGTGGTCACGCTATTATTGAAGACGGTGTAATTATTGGTGGAAATTCAGCAGTACAACAGTTTACAA
>CALKDJ010000134.1 GCA_938084195.1 uncultured Methylophilaceae bacterium | reverse complement strand
AGTTTAGAAGCTTGTGGTGCGAAAATGATTATTTTATCGATGGCAGGAGATGAAGCCGATGAACTCATTACTAAAAATGTGAAGATTCCCACTATCAGTTTTCGTTCTTCTTTTAAATGCAACGGAGCTGTAGAAATTCTTTATGACCTATTAGGTATTTCGAATAATTCATATGTATTCAAAAATCCTAGCTCTAAAAAAAATAATATCTCCTCACAAGCTTTACTTCAAAATTTTATTCGAAATATCAAGGAAGGCTAATTAAAAAATATGCATTGTTATCAGTCAACAAAAAACTTGAAAGATAATATTGGAAATTATAGTGACATTGCATTTGTTCCAACAATGGGAAACCTCCATGAAGGCCACCTCAGATTAGTTGAAAGAGCTAAGTCTTTATCAAACAATGTAGTTGTTTCAATCTTTATAAACCCTATTCAATTTAATTCTAAAAAAGATTTTGATGCTTATCCAAAAACATTAACCAATGACAAAGATTTATTAAAGTCCGTTCATGCTGACAGCATTATTTTTTTACCAAATGAAAAAGATATACTCTCTTACATACCTTTTAAGCAATATGCATTACCTGAACTTGCATATGATCTTTGCGGAAAATACCGTCCTGGTCACTTTAACGGGGTAATTCATATAATCAATATCTTGTTTAATTTAATACAGCCTAAGTTTGCTATATTTGGGAAGAAAGATTACCAACAACTTAAACTAATTGAAAAATTTTCTGATGAGCATTATCCAACAGTAAATATTATCGAAGAAGAAACTGTGAGAGCCTCAAATTTTCTTGCGCTAAGCTCACGCAACAATCTTTTGAGTGGTAAATATAAGCTGAAAGCTAATGAGCTTTATTATGCGTTAAAAAAGCTCATTGAAATGGTAAAATTTACAAAAAATTTTGACGCTGCTACTAAAAAAATAATTGCTTTATTAAATGATTCGGGGTGGGATGTTGAATATATTTCAGTAAGAAATCAAAGTAGCCTAAAAAAACCATCGACTAAGGATAAGAAGCTAGTGGTATTAGCAGCAGCAAAATTAAATAATATTCGACTCATAGATAACATTGAATTTTGCATAGATTGATTGAACTGACTATAATGTCACGATAATTTTTAAGGAATACATACAAACAATGCAGAGAAAAATGCTCAAATCTAAACTTCATCGTGTAACAGTTACTCATTCTGAGCTTGAGTACGAAGGATCATGTGCAATTGACATAAACTTATTGAGAGCATCTGATATCAAAGAATATGAACAAATATCTATTTATAATATAACCAATGGGGAAAGATTTACAACTTATGCAATATCAGCAGAAGAAAATTCTGGCATCATATCTATTAATGGTGCTGCCGCGCATAAGGCTAATCCGGGTGATATTCTAATCATCGCGACTTATGCAGGCTATAGTGAATTAGAGCTAAATAGTTACAAACCCCTTTTAGTTTATGTCGATAAACAAAATAAAGTAACAATTAGTAAAAATTCTATCGCAATGCAAGCGGCATAATTTGACCTCAGTAGCGACAATCAAAAAAAATGTTATTGAAGCCTTAGAGGATATTAAAGGTTTTGATATTATTGATTTAGATGTTAGAAAATTAACTTCTATCACTGATTATATGATCATAGCAAGCGCCAGCTCAACTAGACAAACGCGAGCTTTAGCCAATAATGTTCACGATAAGATGAAAGATTTAAATATAGAAATTGTTGGCATAGAGGGTGAAGGTGAAGGTGATTGGGTATTGGTTGATATTGGAGATATTATTGTTCACATAATGACTCCCACAACTAGAGCATATTTTAATCTAGAGGAATTATGGACAAAAACATAGTTTGAATTAGATTGTTTAAAATAAAAATCATTTCCATTGGAAGTAAACCTGATAAAAATTTAAAGGAATTGATCGATAGTTATTCAAAAAAAATAAGTAATCATTTTGATGTTGACTGGATAAATATTAAGGCCGAAAAAAAATTTGACTCAATATCGCAAAAAAAAGAATATGAAGCAAAAAAAATATCAGCATACATTAAAAATTCTTTTGTTATTGCGATGGATGAGAATGGTCAACTATTTAATTCGAAAGAATTTACGAGCAAGATGACAGGATGGATTCAAAACTACCCATGTCTAACTTTTATAATTGGTGGTGCAGATGGATTACATCAAGCTCTTTTAGATGAAGCAGATTTTATTTTTAGTCTTTCACGAATGACTTTTCCTCATCAGCTGGTAAAATTATTCTTATCAGAACAACTTTATAGGTGTTCGGCAATTTTAAATAATCATCCCTATCATCGTGAATAAAATATTTAATAATAGTATTGTTTGGATTAGAAGAGATATCAGGCTGCATGATCATACAGCCCTTCACTTTGCCTTAAAGAAATCAAAGAATGTGTATTGTGTATTTATTTTTGATGCAGATATCCTTAATGACTTAAAAGAAAAAGAGGATAGACGTATTGAGTTTATCTGGGAATCACTTAAAGAAATTAAACATACTCTGAACAATTTAGGCTCTGACATTATCATTAGGCATGGACGCCCAAAAGATTTGATCACCGATATTGTTAGAGAGAAAAATTGTGAGGCATTATTTTTTAATAAAGACTATGAAAATTATGCCATAACAAGAGATGACGATTTATTAAATCATTTATCGAGAGAGAATATAGTTGTTGAGTCTTTCAAAGACCAAGTTTTATATGAGAATAAGGAAATACTTACTCAATCAGAAAACCCTTATACCGTTTTCTCGCCTTATAGAAATAACCATTTAAAAAAATTAGCTCATGATGGAATCCCAGAATACGAGTGTGAAATAAACAAAGAAAATTTTGCGAAATTTACAGACCAAGATATTTTATCTCTAGAAAGTATGAATTTTAAAAGAACCGACTTAAAAAGTTTAAAGATTCCAACAGGAACGTTAGGTGGGAGAAAATTACTGGTTGATTTTGAAAGACGTATAGATCGCTATAAATTTCTAAGGGATTACCCTGGCAAAAAGGGAGTGTCATATTTATCGGTCCATAACCGATTCGGGACCATATCAATTCGTGAGCAAGCATCGATTGCAATAAAAAAAAATACTGAGGGAGCAACTGCTTGGCTAAATGAGTTAATTTGGAGAGATTTTTACTTCCAAATCCTTTCTAATTTTCCATATGTATGTGAAGGAAAAAGTTTTAAGGCTCCTTGTGATCAACTCCAGTTTGAAAATAATCCAGATTATTTTAATGCTTGGAAGGATGGTGAAACCGGCTTTCCAATTGTTGATGCAGCTATGCAACAAATTAATCAAACCGGATTTATGCATAATCGACTAAGAATGATTGTGGCATCATTTTTAGTAAAAGATTTATTGATTGATTGGCGTTGGGGTGAAGAGTACTTTGCTAATAAATTAATCGATTATGATTTTGCTGCAAATAATGGTGGTTGGCAATGGGCAGCTTCAACTGGTTGTGATGCACAGCCTTGGTTTAGAATTTTTAATCCCTTATTACAATCACAAAAATTTGATCCAGAAGGGTTATTTATAAAAAAATATCTACCCTCCTTACAAAAATTATCCAATAAAGAAATTCACTGCCCCTCTGATTTTTATACAAAAAATCCTGATAGTTTTCCAATAAAGCTTGGGGTAGATTATCCTCATCCTATTGTCGATCATGCAGAGCAAAGAAAAAAGGCTCTTAAAATTTATGAGAACGCGTTAAAGTAGTAAAAAAACAACAAATTTTTTGGTTTTTTCATATTTTAAGTTGAAAAATATTAGGCAAAAAAGCAACAATCAAGGATAATATAAGGAAATATGCATATTTATATCAAAAAGTTATTTCTGTTAGTGTTGCTACTTCAGCTATTTGGATGTGCAACCCAACAAAACATTGATCCCCTTGAAGGAATGAACCGTTCAATTTATGGATTCAATGATACAGTTGATAAAGCTGTAATGAAGCCAGTAGCAAAAGGTTATAAGAATGTAATGCCAGATGTTGCAGAAAAAGGTGTTAATAATTTCTTTAATAACATAAAAGATGTAATTACTGTTATTAACGATTTACTCCAATTTAAACTTGAACATGCAGCGAATGATGCAGGTAGAGTCCTCGTCAATACAACAGTAGGAATATTAGGAACAATAGATGTCCACTCAATGTCTGGAGGCGAACGAAGAAAAGAAGATTTTGGACAAACTTTAGCACATTACGGATGGGATAATAGCGCATACCTAGTCATACCATTCATTGGACCGTCCACCGTCAGAGATGCCTCTGGATTAATGGTTGACACCCTATTTCTTGATCCAATTACATATATTGATGATGTTAGAACACGTAATTCCCTGCGTGTACTTCAATTCGTAGATGCTAGAGCTGAATTACTCAATGCTTCAGCAATTCTTGATCAAGCTGCGCTGGATCCCTATGCATTCCAAAGAGATTCATACCTACAATATAGAGATAAATTAATTAATGATGGTGATGCAGGAGAAGTCGATTACAATAGTTCTGCTGAAAGTGATTTTGAGCCTTTTGAAGATTTAATTGATAACAACGAAAAAATTACCGATAAAGACCTTGAAGTTTTTGTTGGAAAATTAGAAGAAGAATTAGCTTATTAAATCAACTAATTTGACCCCACGGTCATCCCCTCAATAAGAATTGATCCAGTATATTTTCCACTGTTGGTATATCTGTCGGTTGCTATTCCCTGAATATTTTGAAGCATATCCTTAATATTTGAGGCAATGGTTATTTCCTCTACAGCAAATTGAACCTTACCATTTTCAACCCATAACCCGGCAGCCCCTCGAGAATAATCTCCAGTAATCATATTTAATCCATGACCAAGTAACTCCGTAATAATGATTCCTTTGTTCATCTTTTTTACCAGGTCATTAAAACTAATACTAGAATCTTTAATAATTAAATTATGAGCTCCCCCTGCATTCCCAGTTGTTTTCATCCCCAAACGTCTTGCAGAATAAGATGATAAGAAATAGCCCTTTAATAATCCTTCCTCAACTACCTTTCTCTTTTTTAAAGCCACTCCCTCATCATCAAAAAAAGTACTTGCATTACCCCTTAAAAGAAGAGGATCCTCTTCAATTGTAAGTAAAGTGGAGGAAACTTTTGTATTAATTGAATTAAGTAAAAATGAATTTTCCCTATATAAATTACTCCCTGAGACAGCAGAAACCAAAGAAGAAATAATAGAGGTGGCAATAGGAGCTTCAAATATTACAGGATAGACTCCTGTGCTTATTTTTTGTGGATTAAGTCTTTTTAAAGTTCGACTTGCTGCTTCTTTACCAATTTCATTTGGACTTTTTAAATCATCATACGACCTTGCAGATGTGTATGCATTATCTCTTTGCATAGAGGAATCTTTACCACCCAATACCGAACAAGCCAAAGAATAACGTGATGATGGAAAGCCGTTTACAAATCCATTAGAATTAGCATAAATAAAAAGTGACTCAGAGGTATTTAATTGAGCGCCTTCAGAATTATTGATGGACTTGTTAAACTCCAGAGCACTATTTTCACAAGCTAAAGCCTCATTTATTATCTTATCTTCACCGACATTCCATGAATGATAAAGCTCTAAATCTTTGTTTCCTTTTGCTAATAATAAAGGATCTGCTAAGCCAAAAGCTTTGTCCTCTGCGGTATATTTTGCAATTTGACAAGCCGCTAGAACACAATCTTTTATGGCTGATGAATCAAAATCTGAAGTTGAGGCTATTCCTCTTTTATTACCCACATATACGGTAACGGTCAAAGCTTTATCATTCTGCTGTTCAATGGTTTCAAGTTTTTGAAGTCTAACAGAGATACTCTTACCAGAGGAAACCGTTATGTCAACCTCAGCACTTGAAGCGCCATTTTCAAGAGCTATTTTTTTGGTAAATTCAGCGACATCAGATAAAGACTCAACAGAATAATCTAAGATTTTTATTGGCATTTTAATAAGGCAATTATAAAAACTGATATCATACAGAAAATTATATAAAAAAGTATTCGGCTTAAAATGGATGAGGAAAATAAAGAGTTTGTCAGTAAAACTGAATTAAAAAAAGACTCCAAAAAGATTCAGGCCTTCGGAAAAAAAATAAGCGAGCTGAGTTCAGAAGAAATTAGTTCTTTTAAATTTCCAGATACTATCTTAAAAGCCATCAAAGATTGTAAATCTATTAAATCCAATGTAGCAAAGAAGAGACAGGTGCAATACTTGGGTAAACTTCTAAGAGAAATTGATCTCTCAGAAGCTTACTTGAGGATGGATCAAATTAATAGTAATTCACAACTTGAAGTACGAAATAATCATAAGGCTGAAATTTGGCGTGAAAGACTTATCCAAGATAAAAATGCTTTAACCGAACTTATAAGATTGTGTCCTGATGTAGATAGGCAGAAAATTAGGCAGCTTATTCAAAATACACTTAAGGAAACAAAAGCTTCAAATCCTCCAAAATATTACCGGCAATTATTTAAATATATTAAAGAACATATTATATAGCTAGAGATCTACAGACACAGATTCTTTCTTACCCCCTCTAATATATTCCACATTAACACTTTTACCCTTACTCTTTCTCACAACAGCTATTAAATCGTCTGGTGTATTAACATCGACTTGATCGACTTTAATGATACTATCGTTTCTTGATATACCTGCCTTAGCTGCAGGAGATCCCTTAATAACTGCGATAACTAAAGCCCCAGGAACTTCTACCTCATCGCTTCCTTTTTCCAATTTTATAAAGTGAGTACCAAAAGTTGGTTTTGGTAACTTCACCCAGTAAGATGCATAAAAAACATATAATGCATTTGAGTCTGCAAGATCTTCTTCAGTTATTTCAATTTCAGTAATCTCTCCTTTATTTTCTGCTCTTTTAGCAGCTAAAACTTTTTCTCTAGCTCTTTGAATAGCAGA
>CALKDJ010000133.1 GCA_938084195.1 uncultured Methylophilaceae bacterium | reverse complement strand
GGTAAAAGTTATAAAGGGCCTGTGATCGTTATTGTTGAGAATTCATTTAAAATGAAAAAATTTCAAAATTTCTTAACCGAGTTTTCTGAGCCTGAGGAGCTTGATAAGTTAATTATTGTCGATGAATGTCACCATTTTAATAAAAAAGAAATTGTGAAGATATTACCAAAGTTTTTTAATTTGAGAATGGGCTTGTCAGCAACACCATTTAATCGGTTTGATATTGAAAATGAGAAATTATTTTTATTAGAATATTTTCACAAAGAAGTTTTTAAATATACTCTCGAGGACGCAATTAGAGATGAATTTTTAACACCTTATAACTACCATGTTATTCCAGTTACCTTGGATGAAATTGAAACAAAAGAATTGCAGGACATAAATAAAAAAATAGCAATAGCAATTGATAATGATGATGAAGAGATGAGAAATATATTGTCAGGGCAAAAAACAAGATTGTTAGCCTCAGTAAAAGACAAGCTTATTCAGCTTGAAAATTTAATTAAAGGAAAGAAAAGAGATTATGCATTAGCTTATTGCGGAGCGGCTCAAGAAGATGACCTAAAGGATGGAGAAAAAATAAGAATTATAAATAAAGTAACATCAATTTTTACAAAAAATAATTGGCAAGTAGGAAGAATTACAGCTGATGAAACAATGAAAGAAAGACAAATAGCAATTGACGATCTTGAACAAAAAATTAAAAATGTAATTGTCTCTATTAAAGTACTTGATGAGGGTATTGATATTCCATGTTGCCAAACTGCATACATCCTATCAAGTTCAAAAGATGATAAGCAGTTTATTCAAAGAAGAGGCCGAGTTCTTCGAATGCATAAAGCTTCTGATAAGAAATTGGCAGATATATATGATTTTGCTATTTTGGATGGTGCTTCAATTGATGCAATACAATCATTAAAAAATGATGAATTTTACCGAATAAATGAATTTGCAAAGAGCGCATTAAATAAGAATGAAATATTTGAAAAGTACAAAGAGGAGTTGAAAGCTTATGAATGAAGATGATATATATGATGATTTAAAAAATGCAGAAAAAGAGGCTGAAATAGCTCTTATAGAAAATCCTATTCTTAATGATGTTATCGGTGATCTTATGATGCTTGATGATGAGAGCGATAAAACAAGAAGAGAAAAAATACTGAATTTACTTGAAAAAAGGAGTGATTTGGATGAGATTTGAACGAATTGAAATCAACAATTTTCGAGCATATTACGGTGAAAATATTCTAAATTTTTCTGTTGATGAGAAAAAACCATTGACCATGATTGTTGGTGATAATGGTGGTGGTAAATCATCGCTAATGCGGGCTATACAATGGTGCTTATATGGCGAAAATATACCGAAAATACTTCATGATCAAGCAAAAGATAATGCTCATGTTGCGCTAACTTTTTCGCATGAAGGTAAAAAATATCGCGCATTCAGAAGAACTGAAGGAGGACTAAGTAAAGGGCTGGTTTTGCATGAATTAGAGGGAGATGGTCGACAAGGTAAAAAATTTCAAGAGCCACAAATGGTCATAAATAATATTTTACCAGAACAATTAAAAAGCTGGTTCTTCTATGACGCAGAGGGTTCAAGTGATTTATCTTCAATGGATGATCTTGATCTGGATGGCGGTTCTGAAACAAAAAAAGCCCTTAGAAATATTCAGGGTTTTGCAAGGATTGATAAATTAATAGATGACCTTGATAAGATCATCACACAGCAAAATAAAAAAAGGATACAAATAGGTGGAACACAAAAATCAAAGGATATTCAAAAAAAGATTGATGACTTAGAAAATGAAATAGGACCTCTTTTATCAAATAGAAATTCAACGGAGGATGATCTTGAATTATTAAAGAAAAAAGAAAAAGAAATTAATGACAAATTATTAAGCCTTCCAAAATCAAAACCAATTAAAGCAGAATTAGCAAATTTAGAGCCTAATTTAGTTAGCGACAATAAGTTATATAAGAATAAAAAAAACAAGCTAGAAATGTTTGAGGCAAGCTATTTACCAATTTTTCTACTTAAAAAATCTCTTGATAAGAATCAGCAGCCACGACAAAAAAAAGAAGGTGTGATTATTGTTCAAGCTCCAAATAATAAAATGCTTGTTGATAAAATCGTAAAAGATGGTGCTTGTATTTGTGGTAGGCCAGCAGCACCAAAAAGTAAAGAGATCGAACATATTAGAAAACTTCTTTTAGATAAATCAGAAAATGATGAAGTAAATGAGTTTAACCAAAGGGCATCAGGCGTTACTAATGTATTGGCTATTATTGATCAGAAATATAAATCATATGAAGCGAAACGTGATGAAATAACCGATGAACTCAGTGAAGTTGAATCGAGAATTAAAAAAAATGAAGCAAGAATAAAAATACTAAATGAAGAACTTACTAGTATGGGAAATACTGATGCAAAAGTGGCTAAGCTTAATGAGGATAAAAAAGTTATTGATTCAAAAATTGATATTGCAAGACGAACTTATGCTGAAAAGGATGTATTAATTACGCAAAAAAGGCGAGAACAGAATCAACTTAAAGAAGAGCTAAAAGGTGCTGATATCAATGATGATAAGTCCAAATCCATAAGAAAAATTATACACAAAGCAGTTGTAATTAAAGATTATGCATCTAAGAAGCAGAAAGAAGATGAAATAAAATCTCTTAAGTTACTTAATATCGACCTTAATAAGTCTATTGCGAAAACTTCATTTGCAAATATACAATGCAAGATAAATCCTGAGAATTATGCATTGAATGTATATGATACAAAAACCGGAAAACCTAAATTGAATTTAAATAGTGGTGATGTTGAATTAATTAAATATTGTTTAATAGCATGTGTTGTTGGCCAGTCTGCAAAAAAATCTCAAGCCAAAAATAATTATCTTGCCAAGCCAACTGCAGCCCCTTTAGTTATAGATGCTCCCTTTACTAAAATGGGTGAACAATACATCCAAGGCGGTCTAGATCTTTTATTAGAAAAGTCAGAGCAACTAGTGCTTTTTAGTCTGCCTTCAGACTTTAAAGGTTATGAAGATAAAGCCATAAATAAAATAGGTAAAAAATATGCAGTAATAAGAGCTGATAAAGGAAAAAGAGGCGATAAAAACTTGAGCCAATATAATATATACGGCAAAAAGATCGACCTAGTTGTTTATGATCATATAAATGATGATGATGGTGAATCAGTTACTCAATCATTAATAAAGGAGATTATTTAATGGCTAATTACTTTAATGATAGGGGTAATTTTTGGTACTCCTCAAAGTATCGTACATTAATGAATTGTTTTATTAAAATGGCTAAAATGGATCATGTTCTTGATGATAACCTTATTGAAAGTGTGCCGCATCTTTTGGTTATAGCAGCAATAATAGGACATTCAAAAGGCCTCAAAGAAGATGTTGAAAAAGATAGAAATGATGTATTTATTGGCGGATTTGCAAGCACTTTCCATGATCAAAGATTAGATTTTTGGGTAGCTATGATTGTCTGGTTAGATGAAGGAGGGGATGAGGAAACAGAGTTGTTTAAACCAGAATTTGATGTTGAAGTTTGTAATAAATTTAATCAGTTGGCTATGGGTGGCTTAGGTTATCTCTACAAAAAACAATTTAACGACGAAACCTCAGATACTACTGGCCTCTCATTGATTCAAGAAGAGTTAAGAAAAGCTTTTTTGGTTTTTAAAGCAAAACAAAATTAATGAAACCTTTTTTGAAATGGGCGGGGGGTAAGTATAAGTTACTTAAAGAAATAAAAAAAAGATTACCCAAAGGTAAGCGCCTTATCGAACCTTTTGTCGGTGCAGGTTCTGTTTTCTTGAACATAGATTTTGACAAATACCTTATTTGTGATTCAAATGAAGATTTAATTAACTTATATAAAATCATTCAAAATCAAGGACCCGACTTTATTGAATACTCAAAAGCTCATTATTTCGATGGCAGTTCAAATTCAGAAAATAAATATAAGGAATTAAGAGATAAATTTAATTCAATTGATAAATCAAGTAATAAAATAGATAAATCTGCCTTATTTTTATACCTCAATAAACATTGTTTTAATGGG
>CALKDJ010000132.1 GCA_938084195.1 uncultured Methylophilaceae bacterium | reverse complement strand
AAATTTTTGAGCAAAGCCATAATTTTTGATTTCGATGGAACATTGGTCGATTCAGAGAAGGCAATTTATGAGTGCTTTCAAAGTATCACAAAATTGATAGCGCCTGAAAGAGAGAGCTACGCAAAAAATATACTAATCGGCCCTCCGCTGCGTGATACCGCTTCAGAAATACTCGGTCCAGAGCACCAAGGCTCATTAGATGAATTTGTACAATTATTTATTGAAATGCATGATGAACAGGTCATTCAGCACACCCAACCTTATCCTGATGTGATTCAAGCCTTGAAACAACTTTATACAAAAAATATACCGATGGCGGTAGCGACCAACAAAAGATTAGCTCCTACTCAAAAACTCATGGATCATTTTGGTTAGAATGAGTATTTTTCATCTATTGAATGTAGTGACAGTCAACCTGAGATTAGAAACAAGGATGCCATGATTCAAGACATCATCAATCAGAACAAATCATTTCAAGGAAGTTTCTTTGTTGGGGATACGGTCAATGATGGTTTATCAGCCAACCTTAATCAACTGCCATTCATTCAAGCTTGCTATGGTTATGGTCGAGATCAAGATTGAAGTAAGGTAATTATATATCAAGAAATCCATCAGTTTATTGAAATATTAGAACTGTTTTAATGGCCTACCTCACAGACATCTGCACCCTTTGTCTTTTTTTCTCGTAGAATGAGAAACACTCCAGCCTTCAGAGCGAAATCTTTTAACGAGAGCATTCCCAACGCTATTTGAGCTACATATAACCAATGCATGTTTGTTGATCAGATCCATTTAGACACCTTTTAGTTAGATATGAGACATTAATCTAAATTATGAAAGGATATTCCATCACACGAATACAAAACTTTGTGTTCAAAAAAACTATATTGCAGTAATAATTTTGTTATACAAATTCGGAAATCTTTTTTTAACTACATTGACAGCTAAATAAATCGGCGTTGTGAAAACAAGCAAGAGTGCTCCGTAAGAGGAAGCATTCATGATTACATAACAATAAAATTTAAAATTACGTAACTTATTTGATGAAATGCCGGAACCTGTTCGATAAGACGAGAAAACTCCAGGACAACAATATCCTACCTCTCCATCTTTAAGAATATCTAACCAAAACATATAGTCGTTTCTGCACACAATGTCCCTTAGTCTTGTTTTCCCTAACAAACAACTGGCAATGACAACCGAAGAACAGCCAATAAAGCACGTGAACAAAAGTTTGTTTCTGGTGACAGTTTTGGGTGCCTTAAGGGTATAGCAATACTGTCCAGCACTAGAAATCACATCATAATAAGAAAAAACAAAGCGACAATCATACTTCAACATGTAACTTATCTGCGTTTCAAGCTTATCCGCATTCCAAACGTCATCAGAATCGAGAAACGCAATATAATCACCTTGTGCCAAATCAAGAGCAACATTCCGGCTCATCGCGGCACCCTCGTTACTCTCTTTATATACAGGGATGATCCGCGAATCCTGAGCCGAAAATTTTGCGATAATAGATCGCGAATCATCACTCGAGCAATCATCTACTATTATTAGCTCTAAATTTTTATATGATTGACTAAGGACACTTTCAATAGCCACGTGGATAAAGTCTTCAGAATTATAATTCGACATTACTACAGAAATTAATGGGGAAACTTTTGTCGTTTTAAGGCTCATCGTTCTCTCCGAGTTACTAAGTCGTCGCAACATACGAAAATATCATTAACGTAATTACTCCATGTTGGCACTGAGTCTAGAGCACGTAGCGCATTCTTTTTAATATTTTCTCGTTGAAGCTTATCTTCTATCAAGTTTGAAACAACACGATGTAAATCACCAACAATCAGGTGATCAAAAATAACACCACTCCCATATCGGTGAACAAAGTCAGTAAATATAGGCAAGTTACTTGCAATAATAGGAATACCAAGCGAAGCTGCGATGGAAAGCAGTCCACTTCCAGAGGAACTTGCATGAGGGAGTAGTAAGAAATCACACTCGGCCATTCTTCTAAAAAACGCCTCATCGTCTGTCGATTCTTTTTTATACTCGAATTCATCTAAACCTAGATTTTCAAAAGCGCTAACCATATTATCGATGTCGTAAAATGCCTTTCCCGTAATCTTCAGAGACAGACATGAAAGTTGCCGCTTATTTAGAAGTTCAAACTCTGAAGAAATAATTTCTAGATTTTTATATGGCCTTATTGTTCCCATAAACGCCAGTTTTATAATTTCTGAGTCCTTTATTTTTTTAACCATGAAGTTCGAAGCGTTCGGGACTGAGTAGCGTGGGAGGCTTGTATACAATGGAACAGCATTAGGAAATGTCGACTCAAAAATTGCTGAAAATGATAAATCATGGAAAACGACGATATCACAATAGTTGTAAAATTCAGAATATTTATAATTTCGAATAAGTTTTTTTTCACCATGAGAGGAAATAATATTATGCAAAATACCTATGGAAACTGCGCCTTTCAGGCGGATTAACCAAAGGAAAAATATCTCTACCGATGGCACACACGGAATGTTAAAAATAAATTTTTGATTAGGGGAGCAAGTAGCAATACCTATGAGTAGGACAACATAATTTAAAGGTATCGAAGCCAGTCTAATAAATCGATCCACAAATCTCAAGACGAGTGACTTCGTATCACCAATCCCCGGTCTAATGCTAATCTTTCTTGTCTTTATGCGCGTCTTATCAGTTAACACGGCTTCTAACTGATTGGTAAAAATAGCAGTCAATCCAGCGAAATCAACAAGTATAGTGCGAGGTTTCATAATTACAGTATGCTCTTCAAAGGGTATAGTTTTAATACCCCCATTATAATTTCTCACATACCACATGAAACTCTGGCTTACTGAAATCTTTTCCTTGGATAAAAAACGCCAGAGAATACTGGAGGAAGAGGAGTAATCTTTTCCTAAAAAAGGTAATTTTCATCTTATTCTTACTAAAAAATATCGGTGATACCAACACTAGAGTAACTAGCTCAATAAGCTTAAGTATTAAATAAGCGGCCCGAAATAATAAACCCCTGCAACGCAAATAGTAAAGTTCGCTGTAAACCATATTAGGTAGCATGGACCAACTTCTTTCTCCTAAAGCAGATGCTGATGAGGTTCCCCTTAAATGCAGATAAAAAATGTCTTTATGGTAAATGGCTTTTATTCCTCTTTGGCGCAAATTTTCACAAAGAATAACATCTTCCCCATACAAAAATAGATTATGGAAAAGGCCGACATCAAAAAACACCTGTCGGTTAATAAACATACAACTACCATCTAAGTAGTGAATTTGAAGGTCAAATTCTGAATGAAAACTTTGATTAACTTTAAATTTGATGGTGTCAATGGTAATCAATAATCCAGAAAAAACACTTGGGTAACGTCTAAAGTTCTTATCCGGAAAGCCATTTTCATCTTTGCAAGAAAACCCTACCAAACTAACCGTGCTGTCAATAAAAGTGTTTCTTGCTCTATCGACTAATCCCAATTCAGCTACTGCATCTGGGTTTATAAATGCCAGATGTGTGGCATTCGTTTGTTTTGCACACCAGTTACAAGCGTAGCTGAAGCCAAAATTTTTTTTTGAAAAATGCAAAGAAACTTTAGATTCATATTCACTCAAAATATTCTTGGTGCCGTCCATCGAACCATTATCGAAAACCAAAATTTTATCTTTTGAAGAAATCTGTATCACCAAGGAATCCAAACAATCTCGAATAGTGTTTTCTGAATTATAAGTTACAACTATTAAACATAAACTCACTTGAGTAGACATGATCAAACCTTGCTATTTTTTATATTCAAGTTAATCAGAAAAATTGCCGCTAAGGTTGAGAAAGATAGCGCCACAGTATGTAAAAATAAAAACCCAAAGGTAACACACATCACCACGCTGAATCTAAATCTATCTAATATTACCAGCATCATAATTAGCATAGAAACAGCAACGCCACCAAAAACTAGCAACAGAGTGCTAAAAATACTTCCTCTCTGTCCTGAAAAGCTAACAAGATTCCCATCTATAAATGTATAAGAGGAATAATCTTCAAGATAGTCTATATATTTAGCTTTACCCATTCCAAACATAGTTTCATTTGCTGGTGCATTAGTGAAAAAATCTATGACTGGTAACCATGTTGCACTCGTCCTCAAATGAGCTGAGATATCCCCACTTGAAAAGACACTTATTATCCTGCCATAGGTTCTTCCCACTACGGCATCGACTAAACCGTCAACTAACAATGCAAAAAAAATAAAAGTCAAAATTATAATAAGTATTTTCAACATAGTTCCGCTGGACTTGGTTTGATTCCTCTCATACAAGTTCATTTTTCGTAATCTCATTAACCCAAACATAATAACTAAGAGGCCTATTGCGGTAATAGATAAAGTCAACAAAATACTAATTACTTGTATCAAGAGAAACCGAAAAGATACCATTGGCTTAGCACTTGATATTACCAAAGATAGCAATGCCACATGAGTCAAGCCGTACCAACTTGGTTCACCAGCAAGGCCATATAATCGCGATAAAGGGAAGTCATTTATAATATAGGGAGGAAGGTAACACGAATTTGCAGTCGAATCTATGTTTGGTTCAATCCCATAGAGGCATGGATTGATAATTTCAGCTAATTCTGGACTCATTATCCTCAAGAACAATTCTAATAATGCATAAATCGCGTAAAATGATAGAATTAAAATAATTCCCTTCATTACCCCATTAATCAATTGTTTTTGCTTAGAGAGGCGTATGGAAGGCAACAAAAGCAACAAAATAATAAAGACAACCTCTGTAATCGATGGCTCAATTAGTAAACTAAAAAAAAACCAAAAAGATAAAAATACCAACCCTATAAATATAAAGTGGAGTTTGAATCTAAATTGACTAAAGCAGAGGAAAGAAAATATAATGAAACATATTTCTGAAGCATATATATGACTACCTGATAATAAAATACTTAATGCTAAAAAAAAGCCTGCTACTTGGTATGTCCAACTATAAGTTTCTAGTTCTGGCACTTGCCTAGTCAGGGTCATATTCATACGACCATCCTGAAGTTTCCAAATGCGTACCTTTCCCGGGCAGGCATATCCAAAACTTTTCCTTTCTTAGGCTCATAGGAGCGAAAAATTTCTGAAACACTATTAGCATCACAAATATCAGCCTTTACAAATTCATACCGTGGATTTGATTCAATGCCACTTAAAGAATCAAAATTCCCCGCATAAGTCAATTTATCAACATTTAGAGTGCTGTAATCTGTACCATAGATGATCTCTCTTATTACAGCGCTACCAATAAAACCAGCACCGCCGGTCACCAATATTCTCATTTCAAACACCTCAGCTACATTATAGCTACAATTTTGTTATACAAATCCAGTAATCTTTTTTTAACTACATTGATAACTAAAAAAACGCTGATTGGCAGCGCCACTTGTAAAATGATGGCTTCTGCTTATTCAGAGCGATGATCAAAAGAGTACCCCATTGTCTCTAAATGAGTTCCCTTACCTGGTATGCAGACCCAAAGATATTCACGACGTAAAAATACAAGGGGAAACAGTAACAGCAGTGTCAGGAAAAACTTTAGCAACCGTTTTAAATTATTAACACTAGGCTTTTTAAATATTGAAATCAGTATGCACCACCAGCCTAGTTTAGTCTGTGAAGCCCAAACATTATGGTCAAAATTACCAAAAGAATAGGTTCTAAAAAAAGCTCTATTTCTCCTCAAAGTTATCGGAGTGCACAAAAAAGTTAATGTCGTCGAAGCCACTGTCCGCCAATAATTGCCTTCAAAGTAAGTTATTTTACTTTTATAGTCATGTAACTCATGTGAGTAGTAATCAGAGGAATTGAAAAAAGTATAGTAACCTTTGAAACCTTGGGACTCGGCATATTTGAATACAGAATACAATGCGCCAACATCTAACAAATAATCATCTTCAAGTGATACTACCAACTTGGCATTAGATTCTGATAGATAATCATATTGCTTTTTGAAGCTTTTCTTGTTGCTGAAGCAATCTACTCTTATTATTTCAAGATCGTATCTCTCAGGCGTCATGTTTTCCATCATTTCGTGAAACTCATCACCGCAACCATCGGAAAACACTACTATTTTTGCATTAAGTGGGCCTAAGCTGTTAACAACGGACTTATAGACTGCCTTAAACGTTGTCAGCTTACTACCCTTAAGCACAGGCTTTTTTGTAATACCTGGATATACTCTAAGTCCAATTACTAAATCATACATCTAATGTCTCCTAAATTATTACTTTCTAAAAATTTTCACGCAAAAATCGTCCCAGAAAGATCGAATAATCGTCAACTATTAAGTAAATTACCATACACATCTAAAATAGCTTGGTTATCATATTTCTTCAATAAAGCACTGCAAGTTAACCTTCCAGATTTCTCAATTTCTTTAGCATTTCCTGGTGTCATTTTTATAAAATCTAAAATGCACTTAGAATCCGACACGACATCTGATCCGTCTAACATAATACAGTTTTTGGAGGGTTGGATATAATCTCTATTCCCAAAATTATCAGTCGTAAAACTAATACAGCCATTTTTCATAGCATCAAATGCAGGCAACCCAAACCCTTCGAAATCCGAATAACATATTGAGTACTTTGCCTCTGAATAGCCAATCTCAATTTCTTCATCACTTAAATTTTGAGAGTGCTTTATAGATTTATGAAGGCTAAACGGCCTAGGTTCCCTAGAAAACGTTTCTATCTCTATGTGATTGCTCAATATATTTAATAGCTCAATTAGTCTTGGCTGATTCTTATATGTTCCGGAGGAAATAACGCAAAATATTTTTTCTGTCTTATCTAGTCTATTGGTTGAAGCGGAAGTTCCTGCGATAGCAGGTAAATAAATTACCCGAGCACTAGTATTTTCCTTTAATATTTTTTTGCTTAAGTAACTTGAAATTGAAAGATATGGAATCTTGTGCATCCAGCTTTCAATGACTTTTTCTTTTGGCCCCATATATTCGGGAAAATCCATACAAACATGCATAACATTTTCATTTTTTAAATGATTATCGGCCATCACTTGCTCAAGTAATTGCCAAGATGCTACGACCAATAGACTTGTCTCTTTTTTTAAAATCATTCTGTTAGAGACTGAAAACTGCAATCCATATTCCTTTGGATAAGATTTCCACTTATCAAAATACTGCCTTCTAATAAAGTTAAGATAAGTTAAACATTTTCTTATAAATCCAACCTGCTTTAAAGTAGAGTTAATATGCTGAACATTTACGTTATAGCCAAAATCCTTCAATACTTTGGCATGTTGGTATATAACTTTAAATCCTCCAATTGGCGCTGGAACTCCTGGCAATAAAAATTCTATATTCTTTTCCATAAGGATATTAGTTTCTTCTTTAGATATCTCACATGTAGTTTTTATCTTCATACTCTTCTATCCTTTTTCTCTTGGGGCAGCAGATTCTACATTAAGTATGTCTGTTTCTTGAAGTCTGTCTATTGCCAAAAAATATTTTACCAATATACTTTAATCATCTGACAAATCCACAAAGTAAGGTGTACCCTTTACACTATATCCACGGATTGGTGCAGGCGAACCAGGTAAAATGAATAAAATTTTCATCAACGTTTTTTAAGTATAAAATTGAGGTATGGATATAAATTATCATCATTTTGCGTGAATAACTTTATAGCGATCGCATAAATTCTCTCGACAAATGACCCTAGAGACCCGCGTCTAGACTGTCCGATCTTAGATACCTCCAATAGTGAGGGATACATTACCGAATCGTCTACTAGCGTTAAATCCATATTTCGAGTGGCACTTAGTCTTTCAAAGTACGCAAGACTTCTATACCAAACATCCCAGTCACCACTCTCGCTGAGTTTATATTTATTGTTAGCAATTGATACTATCATTGATGAAATAGATCTGGGAAATAAACCTAAGAATTTAAGTCCAGTGTGGTCATCAATAATCTTGTATTTACTTGGAACAACAGCAAAGATCCCTCCCCTAACATAGTCATAAAAATCATCCAGTTTTTGAAGAAAGCAAT
>CALKDJ010000131.1 GCA_938084195.1 uncultured Methylophilaceae bacterium | reverse complement strand
AATCGGAGGCTCACAACGGTTGTAAGATGGTAAATTATTGGATTCATAACGGGTTCGTAAGGGTTGATGATGAGAAAATGTCAAAATCATTAGGTAACTTTTTTACAAACCGAGAAATCTTAAAGCATTTTAATCCAGAAGTGGTTCGTTTTTTTGTTCTTAAAGCACAATACAGAAGTCCTCTAAATTATTCAGATAGAAATTTAGAGGATGCAAAACAGGGGTTAACTCGATTGTATTTAACAGCAAGGGGGCTTACAGAAAAGATAGGGAAAAATATTGATTGGGATGACAGCTTTGCAATGCAATTTAAAGCAGCATTGGATGATGATTTTAATACCCCTGAAGCAATTTCAGTCTTATTTGCTCTATCAAATAAAATCAATAAAAATTCAAAGCAATCCGATTTAACTTTATTTGTGCAACTTGCAAATATCCTAGGTATTTTAGAGCAAGAGCCTGAGAGTTTTTTGAAGGGTGATGCTGTTGATAAAGATCTAGATATTGATCAGCTCATTCAAGACAGACTAGAAGCCAAAAAAAATAAAGATTATAAAACCGCTGATGAAATTAGAATATACTTAGAAAATCACGATATCTTGCTTGAGGATAACCCTAATGGAACTATATGGAGAAAAAAGTAAAGAATGTCAGTAAATCTCAAAAGACCCAATAAAGAGAATATTCTAAGTATCCCTGGTATCAACTTAAGCACAGCTGAATCAGGTCTGAAATACAATAATCGAAAGGATTTGGCCTTAATAGCTTTGGATGAGGGTGCTGTGGTTGCTGGAGTATTTACTAAAAATCAATTTATAGCAGCTCCCGTAGTGATTGCTAAATCAAATCTCCATATAGGACCACATAAACGAGCTTTCATAATCAATACTGGATCAGCTAATGCAGGGACTGGAAAAAAGGGTTTAGAGGATGCAAAAGAGATATGTAATGTATTAGCAAGTAGATTAAAAATTGATAGTAATGAAATACTGCCATTTTCAACCGGGGTAATTATGGCTTATTTACCTACTGATAAAATAAAAGAATCTATACCTTTTTTGGTGGATAATTTAAATGCAGATAATTGGCTGGATGCAGCAGAAGCCATTATGACGACGGATACAATTCCCAAAGCTGTATCAACTTCTGGTGTTATTGATGATAGTAAAATTCTTGTGACAGGAATAAGCAAAGGTTCGGGAATGATCAATCCAAATATGGCAACTATGCTTGCTTTTATAGGAACGAATGCAAATATAAATGCTGAAATGCTTCAGGAATTAATCAAGGAAGTAACGGAGAAAACATTTAATAAAATTTCGGTAGACGGAGAGACGTCTACTAATGATTCTTTCATTATCGTAGCGACAAATAAAGCAGATCATAAGCAAATTACTTCAAAAAATAAGCACTATGAGATCTTAAAAGATTTGTTGATGGACAATGCTATGGAGTTATCACAAGCAATTATTCGAGATGGTGAAGGTGCAACTAAATTTATTGAAATTGTAGTTGAACAAGGAGAGAATGAGAAAGATTGCGATGAGATTGCAAAGGTAATTGCTAACTCCGCTTTAGTAAAAACGGCTTTTTTTGCCTCTGATCCAAATTTAGGAAGAATCCTAGCTGCCCTTGGTAATGCACAAATTGAAGGTCTTGATCCTAGCCTTATAAATATTTTCTTAAATGATTTATTATTTGCAAAAAATGGATCGATTGCGGCAGATTATACTGAATTAAAAGGATCAGAAGAAATGAATAAGAATGAAATATGCCTTAAAATCCAAATGGGAAGAGGATTAGCCACATCAACGATGTGGACCACAGATCTTTCTTATGATTATGTGAAAATTAATTCTGAATATAGAACATAATAAAGGTGAATATAGAGGCATCTGTTGGCATAATCTTTAATGAGTCATTTCAGCTTTTGATGGCGGAAAGACCCCAATCTAAAACATGGAGTGGATGGTGGGAGTTTCCTGGTGGAAAAATTGAAAAGGGTGAGACTCCATTAGAGGCCCTAAAAAGAGAACTAAAAGAAGAAATTGGCATATCTGTAATTGATGCTGAAAAATGGATAGTTAGAAAGTATGCTTATGAAGGCTATGAGGTTACTTTACATTTTTATAAGGTAACTCAATGGTCTGGTAATATTGAAGCAAAAGAAGAACAAAAAATTTCATGGGTATTACCCGACAACAATAAAGTTTCCCCTATACTTCCCGCTAATGATTTAATCTTTAAAGCTATTTCCTTGCCAGACACATATGCAATAACAAATGCATATGAATATTCAGGTAATTTTTTAAACAAAGTTGAACAAAAGTTAAATAATGGATTGGGACTTATTCAGATCAGAGAGAAAGCGATTTCAAAAAATGCTTTTATTGATCTTACAAAAGAAATTATTCAAATGGCTGGAAATTTTGATGCAAAAGTAATTATTAATTCAGATATAAACTTAGCTTATAAATTAAATGCTGACGGCGTTCATTTAAATTCATCGTTGCTCCATAGCTTATCAGAAATACCCAAAGATCTTATAGTAAGTGCCTCATGCCACTCAGCGCGTGATATAGAAAAAGCTATGACAATGGATGTAAGTTTTGTGGTGCTATCCCCAGTTCAAAAAACTCAATCTCATCCTAATACAACACCTATTGGTTGGGATAGCTTTAGTAAAATCACTCAAAATTATAGTATCCCTATTTATGCATTAGGAGGGATGAAACAAAATTATATAGAAAATGCTTTTAATGCAGGTGCTATAGGGATTGCCTCCCAGAGAGCAATCTGGGAAGATTAGATAACACTAAATATAATTGTTTTTTCTATCAATTTTTGCTTATCTAAAAAATTAAATTTTAGTGGTATTTCTTTTCCCTTTGTAATACTCTCACCCATTCCAAAGAACATCAAATGATCGGCACCTGGTTTTAAAATAAATGGTTTGTTTGCAATAATTTGAGGACTTTTAATTTTTCGCATTTTCATGATTTTTCCCCCATAACCATCACTTTCCATT
>CALKDJ010000130.1 GCA_938084195.1 uncultured Methylophilaceae bacterium | reverse complement strand
ATTGGTCACCATTTTATTCCCACTTCTTTATTCGAGGAGAGTTTTATAGAAATTAGTCATGCAAATGATTTCTCCACTCCTGGTAGTAAATCTTTTAATTGTAATGATTTTGCTCAATTTGGATTTGATTACAGCAATCTTCGAGACTTCAAATATGTTAACGACTCAACATGGTCATGTGTTAACATAAAGACTGGGGAAATTTATTTACTAAATACAGCTTTAGCTTCCGCATCATTACTACTAGAGGAGCTTGACGGTAGCGATTGGGCAACTTCCAAAAGAGCCTCTTTCTTTTCTGCTTTTGAGAAATATAAAAACACTGTTATTGTTAACGGCTTGTCTACTGATTTGCCTTCTGGTGAAGAAGCTAACACAAATGCATTTGGCGTAAATGAAATAGACTATTACCTCCACGACAGTAGTATTGGAAGTATAGTTGGCATAGGAAATAAAGGCTGGGCATCTTTAAGAAACTTATCACTAGATAAATATAATTCTCTTTCAGATGTGTGGGAAAACACCACATCAAATGGTTTCAGTCCCCCTAGCTTCTCAAGCTTTTCTGCTTATCATTCCGCTTCTGACACTCTAACATGTGGTTTTTCTGGGGTATTAAATTTCAATCTACCATCCGTTTCGGCATCAATTGACAACACATGGGATTCTGGCAGATTCACCAATCAAGCTTTTGATTACCTTAGAGACTTTAGGTACGATGACACCGTTACCAAATTTTTCAGTTTCTCAAATGAGAACTCTAAAGGCCTACACGGCACAACTCATAGTGGCTGGAATGCAATTACCAACAAATCTTTGTGTGATAAATATTCTATCAACCTAAGACAGGCTTCTAATAAATTAACTCAAGATCATTATGCTCATCCCATTGGTTATGCGAAAAGCCTTCCGGGTCATGAATTTTCAATTTCTACTGGTTTTGGACAAGGCTTAACTCAAAATTTCATACGCATGCCCGATGCATCAGTATTATACACAACACACGGGATCACCAATAGCGACAACCCAAACAGAAATGCATGGCATGGCCATAACCATTTGACTCTTTATAGATTCGAAGATGATTCTTTTGAAAACTTATTGCAAAGTCGTGTTATTTCTTATAACGGATATAGTAATGGGCATTTCTATTCTTACGGAAAGTCGGCATTTACATTAAATAATAATTTAACCACAAATGTTTTTCGCACCGATTTTAATACTCACCCCTATTCCCCAACTATTGACTTACTGCCAGGAGTTATAGATATAGAATCTCTTCCTGAAGATTCAGAAACAAAATGGTTTGATGGCACTAGTTTTTCTCGAAATTTTGGGGTTTTTTATGCATCAGAACAATGTAACGCTATATTCTCTGACTATAATGGGTTAAACCCCGAAGATGGCAGATGGAGCTTTTTACTGGAAATTAAAAATTTAAATACTAAAAAGAATTTTATAAGCCCACAGAATATAACATTCACCAAGAATATAGATGAAACTAAATTTGCATTAAGTTTTTCCTTACCAGATTCTTCTTATGGTCAAATATCAGATTATTTAATCGCCATAGGGCTCACAACTGAAGAAATTGATGCATGCACCACTATTGTAGACACAACTAATAATATAAGAGAGGTAGAGCTCTGGATTTCTGCTGTCGAAATTAATGCATCAGGTGATTATGTTCAGCAGTACAAGAAAATGATTAGAATGCGAGATTCATCTCTTACCGCCTGGAAAGACGAACCCTTACCGTGGGAAAATAAGCAAAACATTAAGTCTTTTGGGAATTTTGGTTTTATATTTGGTGAAGATATTAGTCAATGTAGCTCTTTCCAAATGCCTAATCAAGATGTAATTTTTGTTTACGGAAATGACTGGTATGTATCTTCAATTAATAATTTTGTTTCAGGTGGGGATTATATTGATAGTCCAAACTTTGCTCACAATATAACGAATAATATAAATGGGCCAATATATACAGTTGACCTAATAAATGGACCAAATAAACCTCAACAAGCTTACCCAGACACAATTCTTTGCGCTATAAATGACAATGCTGTATTAGCGCGAATGAAGACTGGTGGACAATACTTCTTAGGCTACATAGAAACAGACGGACAAGGCTCCGTTGTAAGTGTGAGAGAAGTTTTCGACCCAAGCAATGTGGCAACCTCTAATACAAATGTAAAAAGTTTTTCGGCCAATAATGTTACTTACTTTATTTCAGAAGGTCGAGTTTGGTATATTGACTCAGATGAAATATCATTTAATGCAGCTACAAGCAGTACTATTATACCAACATGGACAGAAATAACAACAGAAGAAACACTTTTATCTTCTGTGAGTGGTGTAGGCTACCATGCGGGATCAGAATCTTTTTATTTATTAAGCGATAACGGTTTATATTGCAAGAGTTATTCTGGTACTAATAACTGGGGTATAGATTTCAAACCTCAATATTCTTTTGCTACACAAAACCAGACTGGATTATATAAAGATTTATCTCACAATCTTCATATGGTTAGAGATGGAGATATTCTCCTATCAGCAACAGCATCTGGGGCTTCTTGCAAGTCGCTATCAATCAAAAGCTCTAATCCAGAAGAAATAACTACAGACAATGTTCTTTATAATGAAAATGGCAGCTTGTTTTGGTCTGGAGACCTCATTAGTTCAGGTCAAAGAGTTTTATTAAGTGAAGATGCTAACGTAAATGAAGATGTTGTTCTAGATGTGGAGGCCGGAAGATCTGTTTTTATTTTATTACATTTTAATGGCTATATTGATCAATTAAATTTTGATACTTCTGGAGAGTTTAAGGTTTCATCAAATTTAGAAGCACTAGCATCTACTGCATTTATAGACCTCACAGGGACTGATGTTAACAATATTTTCTACCTTAACCCAAGTATTTCTTTTATTATTGGTGACACAAGTACAACACACACCCAACTAACTATTAATTGTTTAATTAATAATTTAATATCAGTTGATGGAACTTTTAAAATAACAGCTTATTATATTTAAAAATGGCAGATAATATACATTTAAGTAGGTTTCAACCAAATTCTGACAAATCAGGCTTCATCGGTACTTCTCAATATTCTTGGGCAGAAGGGTATTTTTACAGAGGCAGATTCAAGGAGTATGCTATTTTCGATCAGAATATTACCCTGGGAAGAATGCCTGATAACACAGCTCTCAATACATTACTTACAGATAAGCTTTATAATGTTCAGGGTGTTCTATACTGGGGAGAAAATGCTGTTCTCACAGGTACCGAAACTGAGTTTTCGGAAAGACAATCCGAGAATCGATTGCTCAACTGGGCCGCAATCAAAGAAGCTCCATTATACGACACTACCAATGCCCAGGACGATTCTGGAAAATATTTAAAAGTTGAAGGTAATAATTTAATTTGGCATAAACCCCTGGTAACTTGGACTGATGTAGGCGGGCCAGCTTTTAGCTCCGCACAAATCGGTAAAGTGCTTTCTGTTAATAGCGCCGGCCTTTTTTGGGACAATAAATTTGATCTAGCAACACTTCCTGTCTTCGGATCATCTGATTCTGTCGCCCTTGACGATATGATTGGTGTTGTGGATGTTTCTTCAAGCTCAAATAAAAAAGTTTCTGTCAAATCTTTGATTGAAAAATACCACATAGAAAAAGCCGCCGAACAAGAGGAAACGGCTGACACGGTAGTGGGTTCCGACGGCCAAGAAGTGGCCAACCCAAAAAAACAAATACACAGTGAAATAGAGTGGCAAGATTTAGATGGAGATGGCACAAAGGAAACACCTGTTTATAATGAAACCACCCCTGTTACCGCAGAAAATCTTGATGCATTAATATCGCCAGATAGTGGTTTAGAAATCCTGGAAACATGTTACAACTCAGGTTATCAAGAAGTTGATTGTGAAATAAATGGTAATGTAAATCCTGAGGTCCAGTATAAGACCAAACAGTTGTCAATCGCAAAAAGTGACAATGCTAAAAATTACTATGCAATTGTTAGCTCAAATAGCAGTGCATATAGCCTGGCTGCAGGAGAATACAATTGGACTAATCGATCCATTATTGACTTTAAAGTAGACTATACTGCATTAGGAGGTAGCACGGCTGGCAGAAAATCAATAACGATAGGAAAAACCTATAACAATGAATTTAACAACGTAAGGGCAGCACTACGTTCTTTACAAAACGATGTACCTGCAGGAGGAAATGCCTACGTCTTAATTAAGGGGGATGTAGCGCACACCGATTCATTTGGGGTGTATGGCGGAATTGAAGACCTTACCATAATCGATTACAATTTCTTTTGTATGATGCTTGAATTAAATGCTTCAGGAGGACATGGTGATAAAATTTGGCGATCAGGTTATTCTTATGTTGCGGGAAATTGTGTTTACAACAAAGATTATGACAATCAATCTGGCCCTGAAGATCATGAGGTTTATAGATGCATACGTAGTCATACTTCTTCTACTCGCCCTAATGCTGACCTCTCAAATTGGGTTAGACTTACTCCTCATAATTCTCACTTAGCTTTTTCGGTCGACAGCACTGGGCTTTGGTTAATAAATTCTGTCCAAGGAAACGGTACAAGCATAAGACTTGATCCTTTTGGTGTAGACAGTCCATGGAACGCAGGGTCTCTATGGAGCAAGCAATATAGCAGCGAGCGCTTCAACCATAATAGAAGTTGGGGAGGGTTAAATGCCACCAACAGATGTGTGGTAAGATGCACAATGCCAGTCAGCGATGATCCATATTATTATAATGCTTTTCACTGCTGGATCAGTGTTGAAAAGATTTTAAATATTATTGGTATTAAATTTGTTCTAACTTTGGGCAGCAAAACAAATGGAGAAGGGTATCAAGCAGGTTTTTTACGTTTTGGAGGAGTAACTCCGTTTGAGTGCAACATAAATTATGTTGATGTTCACTACAAAGCCCTACCTGAAAGCAACCGACACAAAGAGGCATTTTCAGCATTTGAGCTTGTTGGCGATTGTTGGGTCAGGGTATTTGACAGCACCTGGGGAGCAACCATACATGATCCCTACAATACTGGCAAACGCAAGCATGGCATGGCTTTTTATTGCGACGACAATGTTTATTTCTTTACTATTTTTGATATTGAAGATGGATGGTTAATGCTGGGCAACGAATATTGGGCTCACATGCAGAAAGACGGCCTTCATGATAATTCTCGATTTCATTGGGGGTCTAGCTTTAAAGCTCCAGTGATATTTAAAGTTTATAATGCCTCTAAATTCGAAACAGGTAATGCTGCCTTTAGCTATGCAAACATTACTTTTTCAAACACAAGAGGGCTTGCAGATGGATCTGGCCAAACTAATGGGCACATGAACAGTGGTTCGTTTTATGATTCCTTACTGAAAAGTGCCTCCACAAGTGCAAATGGTATCGGTAGCTTCAGTAGTACTCATGTTGGCACTGCTTGGAATGCTAGTAGTAACACAATTATTTCGGTATGGGCAGATCAATTTGCTCAAATCAGTATTGGTGAAAGTTTCACAATGATGCCGGGTCAAAATGTTAAACTAGCTAGTCGTGATTATTTTGTCAGTTATCCGGATATTGGCCGAATCGGCCCACCACAAAGTTCCTTTAATTCCAGTAACAATAACTGGTATCGTGAGCCAGGCGACAGTTCTGACAGTTAAAATATTATGAGTAAACCAAATTCTATACCATTACCAAATTCATGGACACCTCCTAATAACACATATCGTGTTTCATTGTGCAATTCTGATAAAGATTTCTTACTCAAAGGAGACTTTAATGGCTTAGACCCCGTCATCAACTTAAAAATCAATGATGAATTAATAATTTATAATTGCTCTAACCATAATTTTTTTGTAGAAGATAAAGATGCCAAAGTAGTTTTTAAGAGCATCGGCAAAGATACTGACGACAATGTTAAAGTATTACAGTTACTCGAAAAAGGTGAATACAAGTATAGCTGTCCACACCACAAAGAATTTGGCGGCAAAATTATAGTTTCTTAATTTTTTTTCTTGACTTTTGTTTTTGTTCATGCTAGTGTATTGGCATGAATTTGTTATACAAAACCAAAACATATCTTGTAGGCCACATGCAATATCTCAGTGGTCGTGATTGGCGGCACGAGGTAACAGAGAAATTGAGCAAACTATCTATTACTTGTTTCAACCCTTACGAAAAACCATTCATGAAAGATGTTGAAGAAGATGAAGGGTCTAGGCGCGAAATGGAATTTTGGCTGGAAACGGAGCAATATGACCGAGTTGCAGATAAAATGAAAATGGTTCGAGCTTATGATTTAAATTTAGTTGATCGTAGCGATTTTATTATCGCCCACCTTGTTCCAGATGTAGCAAGCTGGGGAAGTGCTGAAGAAATAGTTACAGCGGTCAGGGAAAAAAAACCAATTTTCGTAAGCATGGAAGGCGGTAAAACAAAAACCCCCTTGTGGATGCTTGGAATGTTGCCTCATAAATATATTTATAATAGTCTTGACGAAATACTAGAAATGTTGTATAGTATAGATGATGGCACAAAACCAATTGACTCAGATAGATGGAGATTATTAAGAAAAGAATACAGATAATGGATGCTAATATATTTTACTTTACTTTAATGATACTAACAGGTATCATACTTGTAGTTAACCACAATCAATAATTATTATGACTGATAATAAAGAAAAAAATGAATGGACCGATAGAGAAATCGGAGCACTTTGGATTAATGTCAAACAATCTGACGGGAGTAAATACCTAACAGGTTCTATAAACGGTGAAAAGGTAGTCGTCTTCAAGAATAAGTCTCACGAAGAGAACGACAAAGCTCCATACTTCAGAGTTTACAAGCATCAAGCTAAGGAAGAGATGGCGACTTCTGCTCCAGAAAAGAAGCAAGTTGAAGAGCCAGATCTTATTTAATGTGTAATATTTCCATATGAATACAAAATATGGATTAATTTGCATCTCTAAAATTCTACAGGAAGAAGATTCTTCTAATGCCTTCAGAGGTCTTAGCAAGAAACAATTCTCAGATTTATCACGAGAGCAAGGGGATAAGGCTGCTATCAATCAGTTGGTGGCAGACCTTATTCATAACCTTGAGCTCACATCTAAGGTAATTCATTTCTGCAGAGACAAAGGGATTGATCATTATAGATTAAATTTGTCACTTTTCGGGCTGCTTGCAGATCCTTCTTTTGATATTTCTTTTGAAGATTTACCAAAACAAGAAATTCTTCTAGAAGCTATTAGGGACATCGGCAGAACATCCATAACTAAAGGTGTCTCTGTCTCCATACAACCTGATAAGTTTTGCAAGCTAATAGACAGTGATGAACTTACGATTCAAAGGTCAATCAAAGAGTTGGATTTTTATTCTTGGTTTTTGGATTCACTTGGTGCACAAGAAAATATATCAGCACCCATTTTACTTCAGTTAAATTCTCAACCAGAGAAAGATGACCACGATCATTATTGTGACTTTGTTGATAATTTTTACAAAAACTTTAAAGAATTATCCTCAAATACACAAAGGAGACTGGTGCTAAAGAATGCTGACTCAGGCTCTTGGAGTGCATTTAATTTATTTAAATACCTTCACGTTTACTGTTATGAAGAGCATGATTTTGGTTTTCCTTTGGCATTCAATAATCTTTACGATCAACTTAATCCCTCAACGATTGAAAACGGAACTATTGATCCTCAAGTAAATATTGGAGCTTTTCACGAAACATGGAATGGGGTAGTACCTGTATTTACTTGGTCAGAGCCTAAAGAGGCTGGTTCATCAAGGCATGCCAAAGAACTATCAGCACCAATACCAGACTTTGGTTATCAAATTAAATGGGAAGTTGATGTAACAGATCGAGATATCGCTATACTTAAATTGTTTGATCCAGAAGATCCCGCAAGAATGACTGCAGAACAGTTGATTGCAATGGCTCAAAAGAAGTATAAAAAAGTATCTGATATTTACAATGCACTATACGAATCTGCCAGAAGAAGTAATCTGGCAGCTCAGGATAGTGATGTGAAATTTCAAAAATAATTTTGTTCTTTAATATTTTATGGGCGTGTTCTGGATTTGATTTAATTTGGATTCATTCACGGCAAGCAGGAGAGCGTCCGGCTCCTTAATAAGACGCAAATTTATACATGCCGAATCTTACGAGTGTGTTGTAGACCTTGACTCTGTCGAGTTGGGTCTCGAAATGGCAGTTTAACACCCGCCAACTCGCATGTGTTGACGCAGATAAATTCATGCGGGTCATCTATCTGTAAAACAGATACATTTTTATTTGTTTTATAAACTGTAAATAATTAAAACAATTAGTTGGATGTTTATATCATAACTTTAAAAAAAATAAACTAAGCTTGTAGAAGTGTATGCTTGAAAACTTAAAGACGCGGGTTCAACTCCCGCCACGTCCACCATTTTGTTTATTAAAAGTCTTGACTTATTAATTGTATTATGCTATAATTTATTTTTTAATTAATTATGAGAATTATCCGTAAAAATGTATTAAAAACTCCAAACCCTGTTTATGTCGTAACACGAGGGGGTAGAAGAGTCGAAGAAGTCAACTATCACACACAAAACGATGCCACATACAGGGCTGATATTTTAATCGACATGGTTAAAAAGTATAGCCCTCACGAAAAAGACAGTGTGCACATTGTTTTCACATCTATTCCAGAGAAAATTAGATAATGGACGTAAAATTTAAAAAGTTAAGCTCCAATGCAAAAGCTCCAGAGCGAGCACACGATTCTGATGCAGGTTTCGATTTGTTTTGCACTGGTTTTGATTATCCGCCAAGCATTGACAGTATCCTTTTTGTTGAAGCTAAAACTGATATCGCTGTCCAAATACCTGAAGGCTATGTTGGCTTAATATTCCCAAGATCTAGTATATCAAATACCAAACATATGCTAAGAAACTCTGTTGGTGTTATTGATAGCGGCTACAGAGGAGAAATCAAACTACGTTTCTCAATTGACGATAGCGACAAAAAATATAAAACTGGAGATAAAATTGGCCAAATAGTATTTATTAGATTGCCTAAAATTAACCTAGTAGAAGTAGATAAGCTCTCTGAATCAGATCGATCTTCTGGTGGATTCGGGAGCACAGGAAAATAACATGAATGCCATAATAAATTATTCTTTAAATAAATTCTGCCCATATGTTATAATTTTATTTGTTTTATTTTATAACTCAGGCATTGACCCTATTAGAGGCTTAATAATTATTGCTGCTTGTGTCTTTGTAGATAAGTTTGCATTTAAAGCTGGATACAGTTATGCATATTGCAGAAAAAACAACATTAAATTAGATGATTAATAGATTAAAAAAATATATCGCAAACAAGTTTAGCCCCAAATATTACATAGTTTATAGGGGACATCATAACAAGATTAAAACTTATTTAATAGGTAATATTAATTTGTATAAATCTTTCGGTAATAAAGGAGAACAAAGAGATAATGCTGGCTTCAGAGCCTATTGCTTTGCTAGAAACTCCGTTAGGTCTTTTAGGCATGACAGAATCATTTCTATAGCTAAAAAATAATATATGCTTAATATAAGTACCCAAACCGGCATCTGGTCTGGTTTAAGTAAATTTGACATGATGTTGCATCACGTTCATGACCACACCTTAGCTTCGGCCTTAAAAGACTTTTTTTATTCTCAAAAAGTTCAATCTATAGGCGACCTTGGCTGCGGAACAGGGTTTTACACCAAGTTATTCAATCAGTCTGGCTTGAATAGTTTTGCATACGACGGGAATCCAGATACTTTTGAAATCAGTGATGGAGTTGGCTCTGTATTAGATCTTTCTAATCATTTTGAGTTCCCACAGCCTTTCGATTGGGTATTATCGTTAGAGGTTGGCGAGCATATACCCTCTGATTATGAAGATACTTATATTAATAATTTAAATATTAATTGCTCAAAAGGCATTATATTAAGTTGGGCAGTTGAAGGCCAGGCTGGAGATGGACATGTAAATTGCAGGAATAATAATTATATAAAATCAAAATTTTCTGACATGGGCTACACAAATGATCTAGCTAACGAAAATTTGCTTAGAAAATCAGCTACAGCACCATGGTTTAAAAACACCATAATGGTATTTAATAAATCGAAATAACCAATTAATTGAATAATTATTTTGAATTTTTTATTAGAAATCTTGCTTTCTGGGTGTATTATATATTTAATATATAAATTATATTTTTTAAAAAAGCAACAAACTAACGCCGATTCTTTAGAGAAAGAAAACATATTTCTAAAAAATCAACTAACCGACTTTCAAAAATATCTCAGTAAACAGCAACAATCCTTAGAAGATTACAAAAAAGAACTAGAATATAAAGAATGTTTCCTAACTGAAACGAATAAAAAACTAGAAGAACAACTCGCTGAAGAAACTGAAAAACTTAAAAAAATAGTTAATCAAAAGAAGAGTAGTGAAGTCAGACTCGGACATATAGCCGAAACACTAGCTCCTTTCTTAGATCAATTTGATTTTGAACCCGAACAATGTAGCTTTCTTGGCAAACCAATTGACTACGTGTCTTTTGGCGACGACGAAATAACATTCATTGAAGTTAAAAGCGGCAATAGCCAATTAAATAGTAAACAAAGAACAATTCGGGATCAAGTTAAAAATAAACAAGTAAACTGGAAAGAAATAAGAATAAAATGAACCTTAAAAGTAGAAAATTAATTTTCGCCGGACTTTGCTTCGGCCTTGCAACAGTAGCACTTTTCCTGGGAAAAGCTGAATTTTCCGCATGGAGCGATTTCGCCATGTGGATTTTCGGAATTTATTCCCTTGGAAATGTTGGAGAGCATCTCTCTAGCACAATTAACCCTAAAAAATAATATGAAGACTAAATTGTTATCATTATTCGCAGCCTTCGGGCTTATTACTAACGCCGCCTTAGCTAGTTCAGCAAGCATCGGTTATGCCTCCGATTTCTTTTATCGGGGAGAGCAAAAAGCACTTGAGTCATTTCAGTCTAAAGTTGATTTTGACACAAATGTTTTAGGACTAGATACCTTGCTTCATGCATGCACCAATCAGTCTGTAGACCAAGGTGTTGATAGCTATGGCTTTTCTGCCGCAGCTGGAAAGTCTTTTTCTGATGGACTTATTGCTTTGTACGGTGGCTTTAGCCATTACGAAGATGTCCCCGGAGAAGCTTTGTCTGAAGTTTTTATAAAAGCTAACTCTAACATTATCTTCAATCCTTCTGTAACTATTTACAGGAATGTAGATAATGAACTCTTCACCTATGAAGGCGGAGTTGCTCACAGCTTTGATCTTAAACTTGCCTCTCTTGACTTAGATGCTTCGATTGGAAATACTGAGGTCACTGAGTCAGATGATCGCACCTATTATTCTGTTGGTGCAGGACTTTCTCGACAAGTTGGAGCAGGTGTAGATCTTGGTTTCTCTGTTGATCTCGTTGATTCCGACGATATCGAGCGTGAATTTGTTTTCGGTGGCGCATTAGCTTTCGAATTCTAACCTAAACCCTAATTATAATTCATTATGAAGGATACATTACAAAAAATCACATGTGCAGTAAAAGGTATTGCTGCTACATTACTCAGTGTTCTTGGGCTTCTCATCGTAGTTCAAGCCGTCTTTGGAGCTTCTGCTCCAGTAAACGTTATCGGTAATCTACAAGGTCTCCTTGGCGGATTCATCGGTGTTGGTGCTGATTTCACATCTTTTGTGACTCTAGTGCTTGTTGTGGCTTTAATCGGTAAGCTTAGTTGCGACGGAGACCAATGCTCCAAGGATAAATAATTAGATTTTATTCTTGACTTTTAAAAGGGGGATAGCTATAATGGCTGTCCCTCTTTTTTTTGTATATATGAAAGTTTTGTCTTTATTTGCTAATGTAGGCTTCGGTGAGTTCTACTTCAGAGATCATGGTTTCAATGTAGTTGTAGCTAATGAATTACTGGAGGATCGTGTAGACTTCTATAAAAAGCTTCACCCCAATACTCCTCATATTATCTGTGGAGATATTTGCGAGGTCGAGACAAGGGAATCTATAACTGAGGCTTGTGAGAAATGCGGGCCAATAGATTTAATTATAGCAACTCCTCCCTGCCAAGGCATGAGTGTCGCAAATGCCCTCAAGGAGCCTGACGACATTAGGAATACTTTAATTGTTTATGCAATGGATATTTTTGAGCGAGTTAGTCCTAAATACATGCTTATCGAAAATGTCCCAGGTATGATTAATACCCATATCAATCACAATAACCAAGCCGTCAGGATTATTGATTTTATAAATGAAAAATTACCAAATAATTATAAATGTAACACTAAGGTTTTAAATGGTAAGCATTTTGGTACAGCACAGTCTAGAAGCAGGTCTATTTGTCTTATTTCTGAAAACGGAGAGTGGGAGCACCCATCCCCAACAGATGATGTGCTGACATTACAAGATGTCATTGGAGATAAAAATCTTTTTCCATCATTGGAAAGCGGTGATACATCAAATATACCTTGGCATTTCGCAAGTAAACATAACGACAATCATATTGCTTGGATGAAACACACTCCAGAGGGTCAAACTGCATTTAATAATTCAGTGCATTACCCCAAGAAAGACGGCAGAGCAATCAAAGGCTTCAAAACTGCATACAAGAGGATGAACTGGAACGAACCTGCTCCTACAGTCACCATGGCTAATGGTTCGATCTCTAGCCAAAACAATGTTCATCCCGGCCACAAATTATCTGATGGCACTCAATCTGATGCAAGAGTGCTTTCTATCAGGGAGGTCTTAGCTATTTGCGGTCTACCAATAGACTGCCTTGATCAATTTTGTTCTATTAATGCAGACGGAACATTTAAATATAGTTATGCACCAACTTTTTTGAGACATGTTCTAGGGGAGCTATTCTTACCTAAGATGGCATTGGCTATGGTTATGTCTATACCTTATAACCCGCCCAAGAAATTAGATGATTTTCAACTTGAATTTAATTTTGTATGATAGTAGAGTCAAATAATCTAAAAACTACATTGAGCGATCTTTTTCTCACTCGATCATCAAGACTGACCAACAAGACAAGTATTAAAAAATTTCACTCTGTTTGGAAATTGGTGGATGCTTTTAACTCCGAGCAATCTTTTAAAGGTTTCCTGTGCAGGGAGGGTGACTCAAAAATCGTGCCCTATCTTTTTGCTTCAATTTTTTTTAATTGTCACACAGAAGAGTCAACTGAATATTTAAATAATCTATTTCAATCAAACAGGAATTTACAGGGCAGAAATAAAAGAGATTTCGCTTTTGATTTGATTATTGGCTGGCTTTTTGAATTAATTATTTTTAAAAATTTTAACCTCAAGAAGTCGGGCTGCGACTATGACTACATGCTAGAAAAAGGAAAGTCAATCAATTCTGGGGCTGATTTTGTTCTAGGCAGCTCGTTGATAGAGCTTGCGGTTGATAATCTTGGACTTTCCATTGATAAAGATGTTTTCCACTTAAGATATGGCAAATGGGATAGAATCCTTGAAGATGAAATGTTTTTATTTATTCTATGCCCTAATCACATGCAGTATTACCTATACCATGCTTATGTGTATGCCGAAAAGTTAAACATTTATTCGGTTGATGAAATCAAAGCATTTAGCAAGTATCGAAAAGTTGGCGGCACAGAGTTTAAAGGTTGGAAAAACTTGGAATCATTTGATTTAAATACAAAAAACCTTGAAAGATCATTTGGTTATATACTTGGGCAACAAATAGAATTTTAAAATTTTGAAATAAGTAAGTTGAAAAACAGTGGACTATAGAGTAATATAATATATTATGGACGACGATGATTTCTATATAAGTGGCCCCAAAGATTACGATGAAGAAACTGATTCGTTTCGTATGGACTTAGATAATTTAGTATATAGATATATAGATGAATATAACATTAATACAATTACCATGATCGGAGCCTTGCAGGAAAAAATAGAAGAGCTCTGCAGAGAGGGTGACGTAGAATTTGAAAGTGAAATAGATCTTGACGATGAATAAATTAATTGGTGTTTCTGGTTTTGCTCGCTCCGGGAAAGATACTTTCTGTAACAGAGCTTGTAATTTTTTAAATTTTCATGGAGAAACTTGCTCCATAT
Source organism: uncultured Methylophilaceae bacterium (assembly GCA_938084195.1). Next base: position 9,452 of record CALKDJ010000130.1, on the reverse strand, counting down.
ATTCGTTTGCTGATGCATTAAAATCAGAACTTGACGAATTATTATTAAAGCACACTGGGATCTCTGCTTTTACAGAAAAAGATGAAGAAAAAGAGCTAATCCGCCCTCTTTTAGTGACATACGGAACTGATATCCGTAGAAAGCTTAATCTTGATTGCTGGATAGAGAGTATTCAAGATTCTATTAAATTCGACTTACTGAGAGGTAAGTATGTTTTTATCGCAGATGTCCGTTTTTTAAATGAAGCTGAATGGGTTAAGTCTCTAGATGGTTATTTATTTAATATTAAAAGGGCGGGAGTACTAGCCGCAAATAAAGACGAGTCCGAGCAACATAAATTTTTTAAAAAGTATATAGATTATACTATATCTTGGCCAAGCTTCAGTGAGACTGACATAGCATCTTGCGATGATTATATTATTAAATTATTCTCAGACCCAAGTGTTGGTTTTAATTTTTTTCCAAAAAATAAAGAATTTATCAGCATGAAATCTTAGTTATGAGTTATCATTCACAAAAAAAATATCAAAAATCCGAAAAAGGGAAAAAAGCGGTCAAAAAAGCTCAACAAAAGTACGACGAAGAAAACCTTGAAAAACGCAGGCTTCAAAAACGAGAATATATGCGACGTAAGCGCTCCGAAAACCCAAATTATTGTAAATGGAAATGAGTGAATCAAAACCTAAATCCAAACCTAAAACACAGAGCACTAAATCATCCCAAAACGGAAAGGGTGACGCACCTCGCAATAATCACTCCAATAAATTTAAAAGTAATTATGATAAAATCAATTGGACAAAGAAAAAGACTTGACTTAACCTAATATATCATATATAATATATAATTAATTTTAACCCAAAACCACTAAATTATGACTGAAAATAATTCAGAAGAAAATAAAGAAGTATCACTCACCGATGAGGAAACTCAAAAAATTGTAAATGCAGTTGCAAGCGATATTGTAAAAACAACTAACTTGTTTCAAGCATTTGAATTAGTTAAAGAAAAGGCTTTCACTTGGGCTTCTGAGCATGTTGAGAAGACTATGCCCGATACCGAAAAAGAAGAGATTCTTAAAAAAGTTTTAGACTTTGAGTCACAACAATCTTCTGAAGAAACACCCAACCCCGAATCTGGGGCAACTATTGGTTAAGTATGCCCCCCTTAGTTGAAGCTGTTTATGCGGGGCCAGAGGAAGAATTTTTTTACACAGAAGATGATTCCCCTGTTTCTGAAGGTAATTTAGTTGGCTTTGACCTGCAAGAAGGCTCAGAAACACGTTTCTTATTAACAAAAGACGTATATTGGAATCCTAGCGCAGTTTATGGTGAGCACTGAAAGACTTTGGGAGTATCGCATATTATATAATTATGGCTCAGAGTGCTCGGCCTTAAATAATTATCATTATTATTTAGCTACATCAGCCACTCAAGCATATGAGTTCCACATCAATGCTCTTCAAAAAAATGGAATTATCGCTCAGGATATTTCTGTAGAACGATTCGATCCATATGCAATGATATGGATTGATGAAAGTCCTCATTTGATTATTGATCATGATTAATATATTATCATCTGAAATAGTTTATTCGGAGCACGGCCTTGATGAGTGTTTTGAGTATAAAAATGGTTCTGGACGTGTTCCCGACGGCAATGCCATTGGTTATGTTAAATCTTGCTACATAGATGAAAGCAACAACAAAGAGACATTATTTTTATTTGATGATATTAAATATAGCAAATACGACCACCAATATTGGGATAATTTCGAATTAGAAAATGACATAGATAGAATTATTATATGAGTTTAGATAAAAATTTTAAAAGATTAACGGATGTCGTTTTTAACGACCCAGAGTATTACCCAGGTTCTTATCACGAAAATTGTAACATAGCTAAAGTTGTCGATTGTGTCTACGAAATGCTTTACAATAATCACGACAACAAGTCACTTCATCTTATAATCGAAAAAAAACCAAATAATTCATTGAATTTAATTGTTGACAAAATTTCGTAATGATGTATAGTAAATCATTATGGCTATTATAACAACTCCAGCACACGAAGTAAATAGTTGCAAAAATTACGATTGCAAGCTTGAAAAAATACAACCTTATTTACTAGCTTTTATATCCGCTAGAGTTTTTAATGAGAGTGATTCTAAAGATGTGCTGCAAGAGACTTTCTTAAAACTTCATCAGCAAAGAGACAAATATAACCCAAACAAAAGTTTTTATAATTGGGCATTGACAATCGCTAAGTTTCAAATAATGGGCTACCAAACAAAATACAACAGAAATAAAGTACTCCTATGCAATGAAATAACTGATACTGCATCTAGCGAAGAACCGAAAGATTTTAAAACTGAAGAGATGCAACGGAAAGCATTAATTCATTGCATACAAAATATGCCACCACATATGAAAACTATAGCTTTTCTAAGGTTTAGAAGGTCGCTTCAGTTGAAGCAAATTTCTAAAATAGTGTCTAGACCGGTCGGTTCTGTTAGTGCCACATTAAATAGAATCAGAGATCACATTCATCGCTCAATTCACGAAAGATACAATATGATTGAGGCTGAAAATGAAAAATTACCAAGCAATTATTGACAAATAAATGATAAGTATAGAAGATGCAAATAACGAAATTTACCACATCAACCCAAAGCAAGTTGTTTATGTGAAAGAAAGAGTTCACATGGGCAAGCAAATGTATAAAATTATGATGACCAACGGAGAAGCATTAATGACACAGAATGAAAGAGGGGCAAAACGTATCATTGCTTCCATCAAATCAAAGCGACCAAAATTTGACGACTGAAAAATATCTCTTCATCTCAGAAGGCTTAGACGAAGTTTGTTTCAGCTTTCTTGATAAGATACAATCTTTTCATAAGTTTTTCATAAAAGATCTATTAGTTTCGGGGAGTTATTTGGATTTATTAAACTTAGGTAATTTTGATATTTCTAGTAACGAAGAATATGATGGAGAATTTTTGGCATTAGTTTTCTCTGAATTAGTAAACTGCAAGCCATTAGTTTACATCAGGCACTCAAACGCTAAATGGTCAAATAATATTTGCTCTATTTATTATTTAAATAATAAAGAAGATACAGAGGGTTTTTATATGACAGAAGGTTTTAGGGATTTAGAAGACCCATCCGACTCTACATTCAGAATCTACAAGATGTCTGAGTCGTGCAATCTAAATAGTATCAATAATTTTTGGTTAGAATAGTGTGTAACATACTATGTGAGGCTTTTATATATTATATTATTATTAATTGGTTGCCAAAGTCAACAACACCCGCTAAAGCCACAACCATCAGACACTCAACACCTAGAAGAAAAAAGAAATTGGGAGCATTTATATGCTATTGAACTCAAGAATGCCCTAGACAACGAAGATGACGCAGCTTTTTATTTTTTTTGGCCTTATTATTTAGAGGCTAGATACGAAAATAAATTAAAGAAACTTGAAAAATCTAAATAATTTATTTATTATTAATTGTTGCCACCTTAGCTCAGATGGTAGAGCACCTCACTTGTAATGAGGATGTCGTCAGTTCGACCCTGACAGGTGGCTCCACTATTTATTTCGCTCTAAAGATTTAATTCTTTGCTCTAAGTTATCTATTACTTTTTGTTGTTTCTTGACTGCTTCTACTAGAACAGGGATAATTCTGCCATAACTGACTGTCAAGTTTCCTTCAGCATTTTCTTGTACTGCACTTGGGATAATTTTTTCAACTTCTTGAGCTATTAAACCCACATCTCTTTGACCTTTTTTGTGATCTGGAGCATTTTCATTCCAAATAAAGTTGACTCCATTCAAGGATTTCAATATCTCTACTGAATTATTTATCTTAAAAATTTCGTCTTTTAAGTTTTTATCGGAAATACTAGCATCCGAGAAATATATACTATCTTCACCTATGGCAACCCCATTAGAGTCGATCCTCATCATTTGTTTTTCACCAATTCTAAATGTAATTGGGGTTAGAAAGTTTTGATTTTGATCCCCAACTACTATTGTATCTGCAAATCTATCGGAGTATTGATGCGGTGGAAGTTTAATTACTCCATCCGCATCTGCTCCTGTTGATACAGACACCCCACTAATCATTAGTTCTTCTGAAAAGTTAGCGCTAACTGCTCCACCCGAAACAATTTGAGCCAATGTAGCCTTCCTTGTTTCTATTGGGTTTAATTGACCTAACCCAACACCCTCATCGGGGTTTAGTGCCACAGGCACATAGTTGCCGCTTGTTGTCTCCCCTGCCAACATATGAGGCAAGTTTCTTATTTTTACATTCGCACTATTTAAGTCCATACATTATATTTACACCTAAAAGCTTGACATTCTACTTAAAATCTGTCAGTTTGGTATTCGTATTACAAATATAACCCAAATAAATAACATGACTGAATATATTACATTAACTGAACTTTGGCAAGACCGAGAATACCAATCTGTTGCCGACATAATTAACCAAGAAAATTGGGGCAGACCTAGATTGGCTCATTTTTGTGCATATTTCTCTAAATATTTAGGAAGAGAGGAACTTGAAGTTTTGTGTAAACTACTTTAATGGACAAACTTGACTTAGCATGGGACACACTTGATTTCTACATTTTAGAGATAGCAGATTATGAAGCTAAACACCTAAATATAGTTAATGAAATATCTAATTTAGTTGAAAACCATGCAGATTCTTATAAATACCAAAGAAAAAGACTTAAAAATAAATTTAATAAAAATTTAGATTGTTTATTAGTTTTATATAAAAAACAATTAAATGCGATAGACGACCTAATAGCCCTAAACGAAGATTATATTGACATACCCCCCGAAAAAGAGATAGACACTCAGATGTTTTTTACATTGAAGAATGTCACCGCAACTCTTTTGGAAGAGATGTCTCAGTCTAGGTCTGAATATTTAAAATATTTGAATTGACAAAATGACTTTATTCGTTTAGGGTTTACTTATTATGACTAAAGGTAGACCAAAAGGGTATAGCCCATATTATAGTATTAGTTACGAAGAACTCAGCGATTGGGTAGGCAAGAAAGCCTATGTAGTTGTATGCAAGAAGTGGTTAGCTAGTCTTGGTTACGAAGCTCCACAAGATTCAGAAGAAGCCGAGTACGAGTCGGTTGCCAACGTTGATCAAGACGAGTCTTCAAAAGTAACAGAAGTTGAACAACCAAAAATTGAATACACACTTACAAAGTTTTAATTATGAGTAATTATTTCCCCGAACTTATCGGTCAAAACGCCGTTAAGAAAAAATTATCATTTTATATTGATGCCTTTAATAAAACATCTCAAGCTCCATTTTTGCTTATGGCGGGAGCAAAAGGTCTAGGCAAGACTGAATTTGCGAAAGCATTTGCTAAAAATCTTCACAACGAAGATGGAGAAAAACGCACTTTTCTTGAATTAAATTGCTCTACAATTAAAAATAACGAGCAATTTTTCGAGCAAATATTTTTACCAATTATAGCTGATAACGAAGTAACTATATTGTTTGATGAATGCCATGCCTTACCAAAAGATTTAACTATGGCTTTTTTAACTATATTTAATGCGGAAACAAATTCTCGCAAAAATTTTGAGTGGAATGGTATGAATTTCGAATTCAACTTCAAACAACAAACTTTTATTTTCGCCACTACTGAAACTGACAAAATCTTTCCACCCCTAAAGGACAGGCTAACAACTATTGATTTCGAGGCATATAACAAAGATGAGCTTTCTGAAATTGTTAAAATTTGTGCACCCGAAGTCTTGTTTTCAGATGATTGCTTGGCGGAGGTAGCTACTACTATCAGAGGGAATGCTAGAAGTGCAGTTAAAAGAGCAAAAGAAATCACCCTGTATTGTGGCTCTAAAGAAAGCTATGATTTTAATTCAGAACACTTTGCAGATTTATCCGACAAAGTAGGCATCTTGCCACATGGATTAACTCATACAGAAAAACAAATATTACAATTTTTACAAAAAGTACATGAAGCTACACTAACAGGTATATCAGCTAAAATTGGTTTAAGCAAAACCGCACTACAAAGAGATCACGAACTTTATTTACTAAATAAAAACTTAATAGAAATAGATGGCAAGCGAAAAATTACTCGTTTTGGCAGAAAATTATGCGAGGCATTATAACATGAAACATACAGAAATAGATTATATTATCAAACAAACATTGATTGAAGCATCTTTGCATCACGAAGAAGATAGACAAAGATACTATAATGCAATTCTTGATTTAGCCAATAGGGTTAAATACTTAGAGGGCAAATTTAGAGATATGGTATCAGAATTAAATAAAGACCCAATTTAAATTAATGCAATATCAAAGTCGCAAACACATTTTCCTTGACACTACTAAATTAATATAGTATTATAGCTTTGCTATGCCATACATACCCAAATCAGAAAAAAACAAAGTTGACTTAGATAATTTAATCACAAATGCGGGGCAGTTTAATTATGCCTTAAACCAAGTGATTTCAATTTATATTGATCAAAATGATTTTAATTATCAGACTTGCAACGACATCATAGGAGCAATGGAGTGTGCCAAGATGGAGTTATATCGTAGGCTTGTCGCCCCTTATGAAGACAAGAAGATTTTACAAAATGGGGATGTGAAGCCTTATGCATAAAAATAATTGGGGCATAATACTTATATGCTTAATTATATTATTTATAATCCTATATAAAAAATGAGACTAAATTACAATTCCGAGTTATTCAAATATCAACTTATTGATTATAGCAAACCTGCACCTCATCCGATCTTAGAACCTAAACCCATAGAGATGACTAGCGATGAGGCTCATGCTAGAAACCAAGGTTTCGCATTAAATAATACTACGAAACGATATATTAAATTAGATGAGTAATGTGGGCGAAAATATCAAAGTAGACTTATCTAAAGAAGATTTATTTAATTTTTATTTGAATAAAATATTATTAGATTGGATTGAATCGAATAGACCCGATATTATAGAGCTAGCGAAACAATTTATAAACGAAGAGTTGTCAAATAATTGAGTTATATAGGATTAAAGAATAATAATTAATTTAATTAACATAAAACATATTTCCATTATAGCTTCTCTTTCCAAAAAAAACAAGCCAAGGGTAATAACCCAATACCAATCTTTTTCCATTATTTTTTTAAGTCATTTAGTTTTTCGTATATTGTAACCGAATCTAGCCTTCGATCCTCTAAAAGTTTTTTTGTTTGATTCCACCTTTCGGAGTCTCTAGCATTATTTTTAGCTAAATCTATTTGCATCTCCCTCAAATCGTTGCCAAGTCTTTCTATCTTACTGCTTTCTTTCTTTAAGTAAAAAGCTACAATAGAAACCATCGCCCCGATCACCGCCATAATTATTTCTTTGATCTCCATGCGAAAGATTACACAAAAGGCTTGACAAAACGAATAACTTGATATAGTTTACAACCATGACTGATACAATACTAGGCTTAACTTGCATTAGCGAGCAACTTAAAGATCAAGACAAGAAAGCATATTCGTTTCGCACGATGACTCGTAAACGTTTTAATGATTTGTGTAATTATGAAGGTAGAGATGAAGCAATTAAAGAATTATCTGATAGAATTTTGCATAATGTTGTTGTTACTGCACATATTGTCGCTCATTGCGGTAAGTCAAGCATTGGGCATTATCGTGTTAGTTCTGCTCTTTTCCCTCTCGTTACCGATGAAACTTTGGAAATTGATCTTCAAGAATTGCCCGATATTGAAGAAATCGACCAAACATTACGACAAGTAGGTATAATCGCCAAAACTCTTGGCGTAAGTATGGGTTCTCATCCCGACCAATTCAATGTTCTTGCTTCTTCAAATAAAGAAGCCGTAAACAGAACTATTAGTGAACTAAATATGCAAGCAAGTGTGCTTGACAAAATGGGTTTACCTCAAGACCATACTGCGCCTATGAATATTCATGTCAATTATACTCCTAAGATGGATGAAACTTTAGAGATTGTTGCTACTAGATTCTTTCGTAATCTTGCGATGTGCAATAGTGGTGTTTACAATCGTCTTACTATCGAGAATGAAGACAAAGGTTTCTTTAATGTAGATAATTGTATTAAATTTAGCGAATATTTGTTTGCAGTTCATGGTGTTAATATTCCTGTTTGCTACGACAATCTCCATGATTTTTGCAACCCATCAGAAGATCGCAATGTCGCATTTCAAGCAGAACGTTGTGCGCATACATGGATAGCTCAAGGTAATAGCGAAGGACATTTCCTTGCTCCTGTCTTTCATTGGTCAGAAGGCAAACCCGAAAAACCTCGCGCTCATGCAGATTATTTTGCTCTTGGAAACTTTCCACCTCATATTGCTATTGAAACAGATAAACCTGCCAAGTGGGAATGCGAAGTAAAGGGTAAAGACAAAGCTATTGCATTGTTGCGCAAAAATATATTTGACAAATCAGAATCCTTAGTTTAAGTTGTTTGATTATGGACACATTAACAGATAATATAGAAATCATTGAAGGCAACTTACTCAAGATGCACTTTCATGGGTTGGATTACATTGCTCATTCTTGCAACACACATAATGTGATGGGAGCAGGTATTGCCCTCGATATAAAACACACTTATCCCGAAGCATACGCGGTTGATTGCCATGCAATGATGGAAGGCGAAAATGTTTTAGGTGATTATAGTTTCGCATGGACTGATGCTACTCAAAGTAAAGGTATATATAATATGTATACTCAAGACAAGATTGGGGGCGAAAGAGCAGTTAATTACGAAGCATTTTATGTAGCATTAACTAAAGTCGCAAATAACATTGAATGGCAAGACAAGCACGATGGTAAAACCTCTGTTTTTGGTTTGCCTTATGGCATTTCCTGTGGTCTTGCAGGGGGTAGTCCAAGAATAATTAATTCAATGATCCACGAAATTTTAGTTGACAGACCATTCAAAACATATATAGTTAAGTATGATGGATAAAGAAAAACAAAAAGCGTACCGAAAGGCTTATTATAAAGCCAACAAAGCTAAAATTTTAGCAAAACGCAAGGCTTATTGTGAAGCTAATAGAGAGAGAGTTGCATTAGCTAACAAGGCTTATCGTAAAGCTAATAAAGAGAAAATTGCAGAGAGTAACAAGGCTTATCGTGAAGCCAATAAAGAGAAACTCGCAAAGCAAAGCAAGGTTTATCGTGAAACCAACAAAGAAAAAATTTCAGAGGCTAAAAAGAATTATTACGAAGCTAACAAAGATAAAATCATACAGCAAGTCAAGGCTTATCGTGAAGCCAACAAAGAGAAAATCGAAGATTACCAAAAGGCTTATCGTGAAGCCAACAAAGCTAAAATTTCAAAAAGAGACAAGATTTACTACGAAGCTAACAAAGAAAAAATTGCAGAGAGTAACAAGGCTTATC
>CALKDJ010000129.1 GCA_938084195.1 uncultured Methylophilaceae bacterium | reverse complement strand
TTGAATTAGGGAAAGAAATATTAAAGCATAGCAATCTAAATATAATCTCGGTAGATAGTCTAACTGATGCAGCAACCAAGTCCGTAAACCTTGCGTGTGAGGCTTGCTAATGTCAATTTTAGTTAATAAAAATACACGCGTTCTTTGCCAAGGTTTTACCGGCAAGCAAGGAACCTTTCATAGCGAACAATCAATTGAATATGGCACTCACATAGTTGGAGGTGTTACTCCAAAAAAAGGGGGCCAAACACATCTTAAGCTTCCTGTTTTCAATAGTGTTAAAGAAGCCGTAAATGAAACGCAAGCAAATGCCACAATGATTTATGTTCCCCCACCTTATGCAGCAAACTCAATCATAGAAGCTGTTGAGGGTGGTATTCCTTTAATTGTTTGTATCACAGAAGGTATTCCGATTCTTGATATGCTCAAAGTGAAAGCAGCAATCAAAGCAAGTAATTCAAAGCTGATAGGCCCTAATTGCCCAGGTATTATTACTCCTGATGAATGTAAAATGGGAATAATGCCTGCGAGTATTCATATGCCTGGTGAAATAGGTATCATCTCGCGTTCTGGCACCCTCACCTACGAGGCTGTTCATCAAACCACCATACAAGGTTTTGGTCAATCTACTTGTATTGGAATTGGGGGCGATCCAATAAAAGGATTAAACTTTATTGAGTGCCTTGATATGTTTGAAAAAGATCCAACAACGAAAGGTATTATTATGGTAGGTGAGATTGGTGGGGCAGATGAGGAGCTAGCATCAGAGTTTATACAAAGCAATGTTAGCAAACCAGTTGTTGCGCATATTGCAGGTAGGGCGGCGCCGAAAGGAAAAAGAATGGGGCATGCTGGAGCTATAATTTCTGGCAATTCTGGAAAAGCTCAAGATAAAATAAATAGCCTAAAAAAAGCTGGTGTATTTATTGCTGAGTCCCCATCTGATATGGGTTTAATGATCAGTAAGGCTATGGGTAAAGAATGAGTTATTTAAAAAATAAAGCTATTTATTCATTGTTCTTATTTATTTTTTTGATCCCAACTTCATTCGCGGAGGACGTACCATATATTTTAACTGCCGCTGCAAAAGGTGATATTGACAGTGTACAAGCAATTATTGATAGCGGAGGGAACCCAAACACACTCGACAAAGATAAAGTAACTGCCTTAATGTATGCAGCGAGAAAGAATCAAGTTGATGCTATCAAACTACTTATTGAGAGTGGTGCACGGGTCAATGATATTGATGAAGATGGTTGGACCGCATTAATGTATGCGGCTAAAAAAAATTATACCGCAACCGTAAAACTTCTTTTAGATAATAATGCAGATTCAAAAGTTACTGATCCTGATGGGTGGTCTGCATATGGATTAGCTGCAACTTCTGGATATAATGAAACGATAGATATATTAATCAAGGGTGGTATTGATCCTAATACAAGAAATAATTCAAGCCTAACTGTTCTGATGCTGGCTAGTAAAAATGGTAATGTTCCGACCATAAAAACTTTGTTAGATAATAATGCAAATATTCATCTAAAAGATAAATACGGTAAAACCGCTTTAATGTATGCAGTCATTAATGGTAACTCCGATGCCGTTAAATTTTTACTATCAAATGAGGCAAAAATTGATGATGAAGATAAAAGTGAATGGTCGCCATTACTTTGGGCGATAAAAAGGAAGCGTGTAGATATTGCAAAAGTATTGATTGAAGCTGGGGCGGATTTAGATCATGAAGATGATGAAGGAACCCATATTATTCATTACGCTGTTTTTAGTGGATCATACGAATCTGTAAAATTATTAATTGACTCAAAGGTAAATCTTAAAGCAAAGGATCAGTACGGTTTAACTGCTCTTGTATATGCATTAAAGGAAAAAAATACTCAAATGATTCAAATAATTAAAGATTATGGTGGAAAGTATTAAATGAAAATTCATTTATCCCAACTTAATCCTGTTGTTGGCGATCTTATTTATAATAAAACCTTAATTTTATCTGAGGCAAAAAAGGCGTGTACTAATGATGCAAAAATTTTGGTTACGCCGGAGCTTAGCTTAACTGGATATCCTCCTGAGGATCTTTTACTTGATTCAGAATTTATTGATTCTTGTAAAAACTGCCTTATTGAAATAGCGAAAAAATATCCTCAATTAATGATTGTTGTAGGTTACCCAAGGAATCATGAGGGTAGTTTATACAATGCTGCATCAGTTCTCTATAATGGCAAAATAGTTTACAACTATCATAAGAATTACTTACCAAATTATGGTGTTTTTGATGAAAAAAGATACTTTACAGAGGGCAAAGAAAGTACTTTTTTTGAATGCGAAGGAAAAACAGTAGGAATAATTATATGTGAAGATTTTTGGGTTAATGATCCTATTGAAAGACTAATAAAGTTAAATGTTAATGTTATTTTATGTATGAACGCATCTCCTTTTGATCTTACAAAACAGCAAAAGAGAATCGAAAATGCCAAGAAAATAATTAATAAGAAAAAGGTTTTGTTAGTTTACCTAAACGCATTGGGTGGTCAAGACGACTTACTCTTTGATGGTGGTTCTTTTATCTACGATGGAATGAATGGCTTAATAAAAGAATTTCCACAATTCAAACAAATATCAGAATGTATTGATTTAAGTAACAAAAATAAGTCGGTTTTAAGCATCAATGAAGGCATGGATATTTTGCTTGGTGGCTTAATACTATCCTTGCATGATTATTTGAAGAAAAATAATATATCAAAAGTTTTTCTTGGTTTATCTGGAGGAATAGATTCAGCACTAGTTTTATATATCGCATCCAAAGCAATTGATATTAAAAATATTTATGCAATTATGATGCCATCAAAATACACATCAAAGGCTAGCCTAGAAGACGCTGAGGGGCTTGCAAAATCTCTTGGAGTTCACTACAAAACTAGGTCTATAGATGGTATTTTTCATACTCTAAAAAAATCTTTTGATAATGATTTTAAAGGAATGCCTGAGGATATAGCGGAGGAAAATTTTCAAGCAAGAATTCGAGGTATCACATTAATGGGTTTTGCTAATAAATTTAAAGGCATGGTTCTTGCAACAAGTAATAAAAGTGAATTA
>CALKDJ010000128.1 GCA_938084195.1 uncultured Methylophilaceae bacterium | reverse complement strand
TGCTCTACTATGCCGCTGGCAGAATCATTGACTCTTTCTCATCTTTCATCCCACAAAGGTAATAAGAGTTATAGTCATGTGCGATTATGGGGTTCTATTGGGTTTATATGTGCGGCATTTTCATTAGGATTTATCATAGATCTTACAAATATAAATGCTGTTGTTTGGGCTTTACTAGCTACTCAAGTTTTGATATTCAGAATTGCAACGCAAATCCCAGAAAAAAAATTACCATTATTAGAATCAAAAAAAAGACCTATTACAAAGGTGTTGTTAAATCCGCAAGTTATATGCATTTTGATAGGTTGTGCTTTGATGGTTTCTTCGCATGGGCTGCTTTATAATTTTTACTCTATTTTTTTAAAAGAAAATAATTATTCAAGTTTGATGATTGGTTTGCTTTGGTCAATTGGTGTCATTTGTGAAATTCTTATTTTTTTAATCATGCCAAAAATACTAAAAAAAATAAATGTAAGACAAGTTATTTTAATAAGCCTGGGGTTGGCAGTAATTCGTTTTTATCTTATTGGAGCTTATATTGATACCTTATGGATTTTAATCATCGCACAAACATTACATGCAGCAACATTTGGAAGCTTTCATGTTGGTTCAATTCATATTATCGAATATTTTTTTAATAAAGATCATCATGCAAGAGGCCAATCTTTATATAACAGCATTGCTTATGGCGTTGGTGGAGCAATTGGGGGGATAGGAGGAGGATTGATGATCGAGAATTTTGGAGCTAACATAACATTCACTCTGTCGGCATTGCTACCATTATCTGGATTTGTAATAATATTTTTGGGTTTGCGAGACTTCCCAAAAGATATTTAAGTACCCACTTACCCCTTAATTAGGGCATATGCCGAGTGATTATGAATCGATTCAAAGTTTTCTGATTCAACAACAAATGTATTAATATTTTTGTGTGCTTTTAGTTCTGTTGCAATGTCACGAACCATATCTTCTACAAATTTCGGGTTATCGTAGGCTTTTTCGGTTACATATTTTTCATCTGGGCGTTTAAGTAAGCCATAAAGTTCGCTAGAAGCTTGTTTTTCAACAATCTCAATTAGGTCTTCAATCCATACAAAATTATTAGTTTGAATAGTTACAGTTACATGAGATCTTTGATTGTGTGCACCATAATCAGAAATATTTTTTGAGCAAGGGCAAAGGCTAGTAACGGGTATGATTACCTTAGTGGTGTTGGCATAAACACCATTAACTACTTTACCAATGAAGCTTACTTCATAATCAAGTAGGCTTTGAACTTTAGATACTGGAGCTTCTTTATTTACAAAGTAAGGAAAAGTCATTTCAACATCACATGACTCAGACTCTAAACGAACTAACATTTGCTTTAAGATATTTTCAAATGACTCTACAGATATTGCATCTTCATTTTCATTAAGAATTTCAACAAATCTAGACATATGAGTACCTTTAAAATTGTGGGGCAAATGAACATACATATTGAAATTTGCAACGGTATGTTGAACACCACCTTTTTTATCTTTAACGATTACGGGATGTTTAATGGCTCTAATTCCTACCTGATCGATATCAAGGTGTCTTTTGTCAACAGAACTTTGAACATCTTCAATTAATTCGGGATTTGTTGGTCTATTCATTAGATTCACTATTTAGTTAGAAGGTGCAAATTCTAACATTCCTTATGTTGTTTAACAATTTTGCGCTTTATAGAATTTTTATCAAGCCCACATATTTTTATGACCTCTTTTTGGGATCCATGTTCAAAAAATTTGTCAGGGATTCCAATTACTAGTGTTTTACAAGATAGCTGCATTTCGCTTAATACCTCTAGAACTGCTGATCCAGCGCCACCACTTACAACATTTTCTTCTACAGTAACAATAAAATTATGATGAAGACAAATTTCCTTTACCATTTTTTTATCAATGGGCTTCACAAATCTCATATCAACTACTGTAGCATTGATGTCTTCAGCAACCTCCAAGCAGGTATTGACGATTGTTCCAAAAGCGAGGATTGCAATTGACTTTCCAGTACGAATTTTTTTTGCACTACCAAATCTTATTGGTTCAGTTGCTTTATTAAGGTATTGATTTGTGCTTTCCCCTCTAGGGTATCTCACAGCACATATTCCATGATGATTAAATCCAAGATTTAACATTTGGTAACAATCAGCTTCATTAGATGGGGCCATTAATACTAGATTTGGTATACATCTTATGAAAGATATATCAAAATTTCCAGAGTGTGTAGCACCATCAGCACCAACAATGCCTGCTCTATCTATTGCAAATAACATAGGTATATTTTGTATAGCAATGTCATGAATTAATTGATCATATGCTCTTTGAAGAAAAGTTGAATATATAGCTACAACAGGTTTATGGCCAGATAGAGATAATCCTGCCGCAAAGGTCAATGCGTGTTGTTCTGCAATACCTACATCATAAAACCGTGTAGGGTATTTTTTTGCAAACTCATTTAAACCAGAACCATCTGACATTGCAGGTGTTATAGCACAAAGTTTATTATCCTTACTTGCTGTGTCTAAGATCCATTCAGCAAAAACTTTTGTGTAAGTAAGTGGCTCAGTAACCTTATTTGATACTCCATTTTTGGTATCAAATTTACTTACCCCATGAAATTTATTAGGATCATTTTGAGCAGGTTTATATCCATATCCTTTCTTTGTTGCTATATGTAAAAATTGAGGACCTTCTAACTTTTTAATATTTCCTAGGGTATCAATTAATACATCCACGTCATGACCGTCTATGGGACCAAGATAATTAAAACCAAATTCCTCGAATAGTGTTCCTGGAATAACCATCCCCTTTACATGTTCCTCAGTTTTTCTCGCTAGTTCAAGAACAGGGGGTACTTTAGCAAATACTGCTTTACCAGATTTTTTAAGACCTCCATATAGTTTTCCTGAGAGTAATTTTGCTAAATAGTTATTTAATGCTCCAACATTATTGGATATAGACATATCATTGTCGTTAAGAATAACTAATATATTATTTTTTGTGCTTCCAGCATGATTTAATCCTTCAAATGCCATACCAGCTGTCATTGCACCGTCCCCAATAATAGCAATAGCTTTGTTTTTAGATCTTTTCTTTTTTAGTGATTCAGCCATCCCAAGCGCTGCTGAAATGGATGTACTAGAGTGACCAGTTCCAAAATCATCATAAATACTTTCTGTTCGTCTAGGAAAGCCGGATATTCCATCTTTCTTTCTTAGGGTATGCATTTCTTGTTTTCTTCCAGTTAAAATTTTATGTGCATAAGTTTGATGACCAACATCCCATATAATTTTATCTTTAGGGGCATCATAGATGTAATGCAAGGCTAAAGTAAGTTCAACTACTCCAAGATTAGATGAGAGATGACCACCTGTTTTTGAAACACTCTCAATAATAAATTGTCTCAATTCGGAGACTAGACTCCTTAGTTCTTCTCGATTTAAATCTTTAAGATCTTTTGGATAATCTACTTTATCAAGTATAGACATTAGTAGGCTCTTTTATAAATATAATGTGCAAGATTTTGTAATGCTGTTAGTTTTCTTGGAAATTGTTCAATACTTTTGTTGAGATTCTCGAAGATGTTAGCTTTTATTTTCAAGGCCTCTTTTTTACCCACAAGAGAGATATAGGTCATTTTGTTGTTCTTTCTGTCCTTATCAGCAGTTTTTCCAAGTGTTTCTGTATTGGATTCAATGTCTAAAATATCATCTGTAATTTGATATATTTTCCCTATTAGATGACCAATATTTGCTATGTCAGTAATGTATATTTCTTCATAATTTTTTGATAGC
>CALKDJ010000127.1 GCA_938084195.1 uncultured Methylophilaceae bacterium | reverse complement strand
AATATTGCCAAACAATACAAACAAAACCTCCCCTTTCCCCTCGTTATTTTCCCCCTTAATCCCGTATCGGTTTTGTGGTAGGGTAATCGTGATGAAAAAATTTCTCTATTATTTATCAATATCAATTATACTTACTACTATTTCCTACTCAAAAAATGTTTTCTCAAAATCTCTTGATTCCGATGCAACTATAGATGGAAGATGGCGTGGTATAACTTTATGTAAGTGGGATATAGAGAACTGGGGTGGTGGTGAATATGAACTTGGTAATGGTAAATTTTCATCAGTTTTAGATTTTTCTATAATCACTGAGAATGGTGAAAAAAAACTTAAAGGCAAAAGATTTGTAAATTTTGGAGACAGAACGAGTAAAATACTTTCATACAAAATAAAGAAAAAAACTTTATCTGTTGAAGATCAAGCACCTTGGGATGATAAATCTTATACGTGGAAAGGTAAGTTGATTACTGATAACAGAATTGAATTTAAAAATAATAATGGATGCAAATCTACAGTCTATAGAACAGAAGAAATAACTTTTGATTCTTACTCTCCAAGAAATTTATTAGATTATGTAGACGGGGTAGAAAATGATGAAAAATATACAATTCCTGGTTTATTGACTTTTCCTGATGATAATCAAGAGAGATACCCTGTTATGATTATGATTATGAATTCAGGTTGTGGATTATACAAAAGAGAATTTACAAATGGAGTAGATATAAAAAAAGTAGGTGTCGCTACTCTAGAAATGGATAACTGCAAACCAAGAGGTTTAAGTGTATTTAATCCAATCGGAGCAGGTAACTTTAATATTTTAAATCCTTGGATGGGTGCAGCAGATGTACTTTTTGCCCTAAAATTTTTGCAAAATCATCCAAAAGTAGATCCTGATAAAATTGGTATAATGGGATTTAGTTGGGGAGGCCAAGTAACTATGTGGTCAGGCTTAGATTTAATTAGAAAATCAATTGTTGGTGAAGATAGTGATTTTGCATTAAGAGTTTCGTATTATCCTTTTTGCAGATCTTTTGATGACCCTAATTATTCAAAAAATAAACTGCATTTTTTTATAGGCGAAAAAGATATTTCACCACCTATTTATTGTGAAAATATGGTCAATACTTTTAATAAACTTGGTTTTGATATGTCTATTGATGTTTTTCCTGATGCGTACCATAATTTTGATGATGCATATTGGGATTCAAAAACTAAGTTTCAACCAAGAAGTTGGTATGTGACAGACAAGTGTAATTTATGGATTGCAAAAGATTATACAAGATCTTGGAGGTTAGATGACATGAGAATAGAATTGGATAACTACCTTGATTGGAATGTAAAAGGTGATCCATATTATAAAGAGTATGCTAAAGAATGCGAAAACAATGGAGTTACACATGGTAGAAATGATAAAGCGGCCCAACTAGCGTCTACAAAATTAATACAGTTAATTAATAAACATCTTAAATAATTAATCTTTTAACATTCCTCGTGGTTGGTGATGTATTTATTCTTCAAAGACTTCATCTAGCCAACATTCATCATTAAGCCACTTATTGAAACCTTTGCAGTAAGTCATGTCATCATTCGTTTGCTGGTTTTCTTTGCAATATTCATTGTATTTTTCAACTAGTTCATCCAGCGGGGGAATGTCTACATTTCGGTCAAAAAGATCATACAACGACTGGGCAATGAGTTTGGGGCTAACATTGGGTCTATTGTAGTAAAGGTTATCCCAAATCTCGTTTTTTACCCTATCAATCCATTGGTTGAGAGAGTCATGATCTACATCATTCCTCTCTTGGTAGCTGTATATATACTCTTTTGGTTTTAGTTCTGGTTCTGGTTCTAGTTTGCTATGCGTTTGCTGAGCGATCGCTAGTATTTGTGCTTGTCTTTTCTTTGAACCTATTAATGCTGATTGCCTTGCTTTGTCTGATTTTTTCAATGCTTCATTGAAATATAATCTCCAAGTTCTTTCAATTATTTCATCGTCATAAATTTCTAAAAATTGCATCAAATTTGGTTTAATTTTTAACCATTTATTTTTTGTTATTTGACAAATTTTAGCAATTGTAAGATCATCATTTTTTAGTCCTTGAAAATTATGCATCCATAAATAATTTCTAATCTTATGAAGACATCCAAGCTCTGTTGCATTTAAATGACCTGTGAGAGCAACTTCATCTGCTATTGCGACATGACAGAATGGTATGAAGGAGGTGTTTCTAGGCATAAAAATTTAAATAAAATTAATTTACTTTAAAGTATCTTTTAGGAGGCTTCCTAATTTTACCCTTACTTTTGTTTAGTAGCAATCAAACAAACAAGGAACAAAAAAATTTATTTAAAAAGTTTTTTACAAAATTGGAAAAAATGTAACATAAAAGTATTTAAGAGAATATTATGGAATAAAAGGCAATTAATTGAAACAATTGGTTGTGGAAAAGTTTTTTGATTTTTATAATACTTTTGATTATTTTTTATATTTGGTATTTTCAATCTTAGTTAAGATTAGGGTTTTCATTATCTACTTTTTGAACAACTACCAATGTATAGATCATCTTGACCATACCAAAAACGAAATATAATTTCATCACTAGCTAATGTTTTTTCAATTCTAAAGAAGAAAACACTTAAGCCATAACGATCTCGTGAATCGTAGGTAAAACCTTTTAAAAAAATAACATCATCATCCAACCAATCTTTAGCTTTAGACGATCCTTCTACTAGTGGTAATCCAACTAA
>CALKDJ010000126.1 GCA_938084195.1 uncultured Methylophilaceae bacterium | reverse complement strand
ACGTAAGTACCTATTAGGATTCTTCTTTTTACCTCTTCCCCAAAACCTTCTTGTCTTGTTTTGAAATACATATCCATTAAGTCATCATATTCTTTGGTACGGTATCCATATCGAACTCCATCGTAACGAGAGAGATTACTTGATGCTTCAGCAGGAGCAATGACGTAGTAGACCGGAATAGCCAAATCTGAGTTAGGTAATGAAATATCAATTAACTCAGCACCCAATTTTTTATACTTGTCTAGTGCTTCTTCGATAATCTTTTGTACCGAAGCGTTCAAACCATCACCAAAAAATTCTTTTGGTATACCAATTTTTAATCCTTGAATTGGATGATTTAAATTCGTTATGTAGTCTTCTTTTTTATGGTCAATACTTGTTGAATCTTTATGGTCATGAGATGCCATTGTGTTTAGGAGCATGGCACAGTCTTCTGCACTAGGAGCCATTGGCCCTGCTTGATCTAAACTTGATGCAAAAGCAATCATTCCATAGCGTGACACTAGTCCATAAGTTGGTTTTAAGCCAGTAAAACCGCATAAAGATGCAGGTTGTCGAATAGAGCCGCCTGTATCTGTGCCTGTGGCAGCAGGAGCCAACCTAGCCGCTACCGCTGATGCACTCCCTCCTGAACTGCCTCCAGGTACACAATCTAAATTCCAGGGATTCATTACTGGCCCAAAATAGGATGTTTCATTTGAAGAGCCCATCGCAAATTCGTCCATATTGGTTTTACCCAAATTAACCGCATCGATATCATTAAAATTTTGTATTACCGTTGCATTGTATGGTGCAATAAAGTTTTCCAGCATTTTTGAACCACATGTAGTTCTCCATCCTTCAGCACAAAAAATATCCTTTTGAGCAATAGGAATTCCAGTTAAAGGTTTATGCTCCCCCTTTGATATTTTATCGTCTGCCATTTTAGCCATTGATAGACTTAAGGATTCATCAATAGTAATAAAAGCATTTAACTGTTTATTATATTTTTTGATACGACTTAAAAAGAACTCCGTAAGCTCATGGCTTGAGAAGGTTTTATCATTCAAATTTTGTGAAAGTTGTTTTAAGGATAGATTCAGCATGATTTATTCAATGACTTGAGGAACCATAAATAGAGAATCCTCTGCCTCGGGTGCAAGTGGCATCGTTTTTTTTCTGATATCGGATTCAGAAACCTCGTCTTTTCTTAAGGGTTGATTTATATCAAGAGCATGCGACATTGGCTCAATACTATCTGTATCAATCTTTTGCATTTCATCAATCAAATTCATTATTCCAGTAAGTTTCTTCTCTAACAAAATAGATTCATCCTGAGAAATCTTAATTCTTGCAAGATAAGCAATTTTTTTAATATCGTCTTGGCTAATTGTCATAGTGAAAATTTTAAATAAGTTGTTAAGAAAACGTCTATAATCAGTTATTATACATAGGATTTATTATAGAAATCCTGTCTAGTTTGTGTTAAAAATTTATTAAAGACGAATCATATCAAAATTATGTTTAACAAACTATTTCAAAATTTAGTCGACAATGATATTGCAATCGATTTAGGTACTGCCAACACCTTAATATTTGCTAGAGGCAAAGGTATTGTTCTTGATGAGCCCTCTGTAGTTGCTATAAGACATGAGGAAGGGCCAACTGGGCCTTTTACCAAAAAATCCTTATTAGCAGTTGGTTCCGAAGCAAAAACGATGCTTGGCAGATCACCTCAAAATATTCAAGCCATCAGACCCATGAAAGACGGGGTTATTGCTGACTTTAACATTACCGAGGAAATGATTAAGTACTTCATAAGTCGGGTTCATAGCATGAATTGGTTCACCCCAAATCCAAGGATTGTTATTTGTGTTCCATATGGTGCAACACAAGTTGAAAGAAGAGCTATCCGAGAATCTGCAGAGCGCGCAGGAGCTAAACAAGTATTTCTTATTGAAGAGCCAATGGCTGCTGCAATTGGTGCAGGTTTACCTGTAAATGAAGCTACCGGCTCAATGGTAATTGATGTAGGCGGGGGTACCACAGAAGTAGGAGTCATTTCTCTGGGGGGTATAGTTTATGCGAGCTCTGCTAGAGTGGGTGGAGATAAAATAGACCAGGCTATTATTGAATATATGCGAAGAAATTATGGGACCTTAATTTCAGAACCAACAGCAGAAAAAATTAAAAAACAAATTGGTAGTGCTTTCCCAATGACAGACTTAATTGAAATGGAAGTTACTGGTAGAAATTTAGCAGAGGGTCTGCCAAGAAAAATCGTTATTAGTAGTAATGAAATACTTGAATCTATAAGTGAGCCACTCCAACAAATTGTTTCTGCAGTAAAAGCAGCCCTTGAAGAGACACCTCCTGAATTAGGTGCCGATATTTCTGAAACCGCTATGGTTTTAACAGGTGGCGGAGCTATGCTGAAGAATTTAGATCGTCTGCTTATGGAGGAAACGGGAATTCCTGTCATTTTAGCGGAAGATCCCTTGACATGTGTTGTAAAAGGATGTGGTATTACCCTTGATGCATTAGATGACTTTAAATCTGCATTCACCTATGAGTAAAATGCATGGCAAAAAAAACCGGATCAAAGAAGCTTAAACTTTTTAATACGCAAGATTCCCCCATATTACCTTTTTTTCTTTTATTATTAATTTCAATTAGCTTGATGAGTTATGATCATAGATATCAAATCAATTACGATATCAAGCAATATATATCAGTTCTAAATACACCCATAAAATTTATAATAAATACGCCATCAACTATTATCCAAAATTTTAAAATCTATCTTTCTGACCAAGAGGCTCTTCACAAAAAAATACAATCCCAACAAAATGAGATTAATCTCTTACTTCTTGATGCTCAAAAATTACAATCTTTAGAAAATGAAAATGAAAATTTGCGAAAAATTTTACAAATCAAAGAAATTGTTAAAAAAGAGGTAATAATTGCTGAAATAATTTTACCTAATCAAATTAATGGGATACCACAAGTTGTTATAAATAAGGGAGCCAAAGATAATATTAAACCTGGAAGTGCCGTTATGAACAACCAGGGATTAATTGGGCAGGTGACACAAGTCAATAGTAATAGTAGTAAAATTACACCCATTACCTCAAACCAATTTGCTGTCTCTGCTATCTCCAATAAGGGTTCTATTAATGGAATCATATCTGGAACAGGTAATCCTGTTTTAGAGATTCGACAGCTTCCAGCATACGAGAGTCTAGCAATTGGTGATTATTTTTTGACGTCTGGACTTGGCGGAATATATCCCCGAGGAATAAAGATTGGTAAGGTAACCAAAATCATTCCAACTTATAATACTCAGTTCAATCGCATCATAATCACCCCTTTTTCTTCTCCATTATCCTTTTCAGAAGTTATGTTGATAAGGAATAATAAGTGATAAGTAAAAATAATAATTTGCCACAAAGCTGGTTAAAATTTTTGGCAATTTTCCTAGTGACAATTCTTCTTTCTCAAATTAATCTTCCTTTCCTTAATGATAATCGTCTTATCCCAGATTATTTTATCGCCCTTATTATTCCTGCAATAATTGTTAGATTTAAAAACATAAATATTTTTATTGTATTTATTCTAGGGATATTGGTTGATTTGTTTATAGGGGAATTAATAGGTCAATACGCTATAACTTTCTTAATAATATATATAAGCAACTTTGTTTTACATAAATTTTTTGTATTTAAATCACCTAGTCAAGTAATATTTTTATATTTTATTTTATTAGAAATTGGATTTTTAATAATAGGTACAACCTCGATAAGCTATCTATTACAAAACAGTGATATGTATATCCTTCTTTACAAAAATATTATGACAATCCCTGTTTGCTTTGTTTATAAATTAATTTTTGAAAAAATGAGTAATTAATGAAATGCAAAAAAATCAATTAAAGTTTATCTTTGAAAAAAGGCTTAAAGCTTTAAGTTTGTTTATTTTACTAATGATATTTATTGTCATTATTAAATTTTTTTACATACAAATTATCCAGCACAATTACTTTGAAAAAAAATCAAATAATAACAGTGTTAAAGTTGTACCAATTCCTCCTGCCAGAGGAATAATCTTTGATAGAAATAAAAGAATACTCGCAGAAAATAAAATTACTCATAACCTAGAAATAGACCCCTCAAAAAAAATTGATATTGAAAAAATTGCAAATGAATTAAAACCTTTTGTTTCCATAACTAAAAATGACTTAGCTCAATATCAAAGAATTATAAAAAATAATTATTTTTCTTCAACTATCCCTATCAAAACTGATCTAACAAAAGAAGAATTAGCAAGATTTCTTACCAATAAATATTTATTCAACAATATTTCTTTAAAAACTAGGCTAAAAAGGCATTACCAACATAAGGAGCTTACAAGCCATGTAGTTGGTTATATTAATCGAATAAACCAAAAAGATATTAAGTTACTTACTAAAAATAAACGACTTTCACTATATAGAGGATCTGATCATATTGGCAAAAGAGGAATAGAGCAAAGATATGAAAACTTGATACACGGAATTCCAGGATTCGAAAAAATTGAAGTAGATTCTAAGGGCAATATTGTTCGTACCCTTGAAAAGATAGAGCCTATTCATGGCCAAGATATTCAGCTTAGCATTGATATTGAGTTACAAAAAAAAGCTGTAGATGCTTTTGGAAACAGGAAAGGAGCGCTGGTTGCACTCTCTCCTCACAATGGAGAAATATTGGCTTACGTAAGCCAACCCTATTTTAATCCAAATTTATTTGTAAATGGCATAGACCATAAAAATTGGAATATTTTGAACACTAATAAGGCAAGACCACTTTTAGACAGAGTGACTAAAGGACTTTATCCACCTGGATCAACAATAAAACCATTCATCGCCATTGCTGGGCTAGAAAATAATTTAAGAGTTCCTCCCTTTCAAATTAATGATCCTGGATTTTTTACAATGCCAAACCAATCCAAAACATTCAGAAATTGGAAACGAGATGGTCATGGTCAAGTGGATATGGTGAAAGCGATTGCTGTATCATCAGATACCTTTTTTTATGGCTTAGGTTTAGAATTGGGATTAGACAAAATGAACCAAACACTAAAGGCATATGGTTTTGGTCATAAAACTGGGATCGATATATTAGGCGAAAAAAAGGGACTTGTAGCTAATAAAGAATGGAAAATAAAAAATAAAAAAGAAAGATGGTACGCAGGTGAAACTGTAATAACAGCTATTGGTCAAGGGTTTACTTTGGTTACACCAATTCAACTGGCAAATGCTACTGCCAAAATTGCGCTTCCATATAATCAAAATTATGTCTCGCCTCACCTACTATTGAATTCTAATCAACTTAAACAAAGAAATGATAAGTTATATACACCCCCACCAAATAAAAAAAATACAATGAGCTATATTAAAGAAGGTATGGAGGCTGTTACTGATTCTGGCGGAACAGCTGCATTCTTAAAGGGTGGTAGCTATAAGATTGCTGCTAAAACTGGAACCGCCCAAGTTTTTGGGTTAGCTGGTGGAGAATATGTAGAAGAAGATTTACCAGAGCACCTAAAAGATCATGCTCTTTTTATTGCTTATGCCCCTGCCAAAAAACCTAAATTGGTGGTGGCTGTTATTGTGGAAAATGGAGGCTCTGGTGGCTCCGCAGCTGGCCCAATTGCCAAAAAAGTATTTGACCATTATTTACTCAGCAATCAATGATAAAAATAGAGGAATTCAAAGAATTTTTTAAATCACTTGACCAAACAATCATTGGTTGCTTAATCATTATATTATCAACAGGACTCGGTGCACTTTACAGTGCAGACAACAATCAACTTAATGAATTTAATACACAAATAATACATATTATAGTAGGTTTTTTTGTTTTATTCATTGTTAGTAAAACACCGCCTAAAATCATTTTCTTCTACACTCCCTTTATGTATATCTTAGGAATATTTTTCTTACTCTGGGTTAAATTTATGGGGTATGAAGTTAATGGGTCACAAAGGTGGATTGATATTGGATTTATGAAGTTTCAACCTTCAGAAATTTTTAAGCTAGTCCTACCGTTAATGTTAGCCTGGTTTTATCAAAATAAAGAAAGGGCTATAGCTCCTAAAGTTCATTTTATATCTTTAATTTTTTTGTCTATTCCTTTTATCTTAATTCTAAATCAACCCGACCTTGGAACAGCTTTAATGCTCTCTTTCTCTGCTTTGGTAATTATTTTCATGGCAGGTTTATCAAGTAAATTTATTTTATGGGGATTTATTATTACTATCTTAAGCTCTCCTTTAATATGGAAAAATCTTGAACATTATCAACAAAATCGTATCCTTAGTTTAATTGATCCTTTTAAAGACGCCTTAGGGGCTGGGTACCAGACTATACAATCTCTTATTGCACTTGGATCTGGAGGATTAATTGGTAAAGGATGGTTAAATAGTTCACAAACTCAACTTAACTTCCTACCAGAAGCTACCACTGACTTTATATTTGCAGTTTACAGTGAAGAATTTGGATTTATTGGGGTAATTGCAATCCTTTCAATTTATATAGCATTACTTTTAAGAATATTGTTTATGATTTCTAAAATGCAAGATACCTTTTCTCGGCTTGCGAGTGTTGGTCTCTTAATTTCGTTATTTGCAGGAGTGTTGGTAAACCTCGGAATGATTTCTGGATTATTACCCATAGTTGGAGCTCCTTTGCCTTTTTTTAGTTACGGAGGAACATCTATGGTTGTTTCATTGGTAAGTCTTGGTATTATTATGTCTTTATATAATCATAAATCATTAATAGCAAACTAATGAATCGCATACTCATCATTTTTATCGTATTTTCCTTATCCGCATGCCAGTCGGTAATCGTTGATAAACCAGATCCAACATCAAAAAAGGGTGGTTATTACTCAGATGACGGGCCAGAAAAAAATATTCCACAAAATTTGGATCTTATTGAAGATGCTGTGCCAAGGACAGAGCCAATAGCCAAAAGAGCAAACATGCCTTATAAAGTTTTTGGTAAAAAATATATCCCTATGAAGAAAATTGTGGCTTTCAAAGAAAAAGGATATGCATCTTGGTATGGAAAAAAATATCATGGAAACAAAACTTCTGTTGGAGAAGTTTATGATATGTACCAAATGACCGCTGCACACAAAACCCTACCACTGCCATGTTTTGTTAAGGTTACAAATCTCAAAAATAATAAAACTGTTATAGTTAGAGTGAATGATAGGGGGCCCTTCATCAAAGATCGCATCATTGATTTATCATACGCGGCAGCTCACAGACTAGATATTATTGAAAAGGGGAGCGAGGAAGTTGAAATTGAAGTAATAATTCCTACCCTCAGTAAATTAAATAAATCTGATGATAAAGGATTCTTTCTTCAAGTTGGGGCATTTTCTAAAAAAAATAATGCACTTGATTTAGTTACAAAGATTAAAGCTATACATGCTGAAGATAAACAAGATATCAAAATAATCAAAAAGTCTTCATTATATTCTGTAGTAATAGGTCCTTCCGCTTCCAAAGAAGAAGCAAAAAATTTATCGGCTCTTATTTCATCCACGCTAAAACAAAATGCATTTATCATTAAGCACTAGCAAATATGGTCCAAGAAAAAAAAGATACACTTATTGATTTTCCGTGTGATTTTCCTATAAAAATTATCGGTATCGTTAGTGAGGAATTTACCAGCACTATCGTTGATATTATTCAAAAACATTTACCTAAATTTGATGCTCACAAGATTGAGATGAAGGGGAGTAGCGGCGGAAAATATATCAGTCTTACCTGCACTTTACATGTGGTGTCAAAGAATCAATTAGATGACATATACAGAGAGCTATCCTCACATCCCATGACTAAATTTGTTCTTTAGTAATGAATGTGAAAATTAAAAATCTAGGTATAACAAAGTATCAAGATACTTGGCTAGCAATGAAAAATTTTATCTCGAGCAATCCTGATCATGACGAGATATGGATTACAGAACATTATCCTATTTATACAGTTGGCCTTAATAAAAAAGGATTGGTTTTACCTAAAAATAAAGACATTGAGTTTTTGTATGTCGATAGGGGTGGAAAAATAACCTACCATGGCCCAGGACAACTCATTATTTATACTATGATAAATACTAAAAAATACTCCTTCAATATAAGACAACTGGTAACTATTCTTGAGCAATCTGTTGTACATTTATTAAAAAAAATAGGGGTTGAAAGCTTTACTAAGAATGATGCTCCTGGTGTATACATTAATAATAGTAAAATAGCCTCTATTGGATTAAGGTTGAAGAATGGATATACATACCATGGCCTTAGTCTAAATATAGATATGGATTTATCCCCATTTAATAGTATTAATCCATGTGGCTTAAAAAATATATCTATGGCTCAAATATCAGATTTTAATGAAGAATATAATTTAGAAAAAAGTGCTAAAAGTATTGTAGCTTTTATAAAAAAAAATAAAAAATATTATGAATAAAATAATTCAAATTAAAGAAGTTGGGAGAGAGAAAACAGCAAGGCTTCCAATAAAGATTATCCAAACTGACAGGATTAAAAAACCGTCGTGGATAAAAATGAAACTGCCTGAAAGTAAAAAATTTCACGAAGTTAAATCACTTTTAAAAAAAAATCAACTTACTACAGTTTGCGAAGAAGCTAGTTGCCCTAATATCGGTGAATGCTACAGTAAGGGTACTGCTACATTTATGATACTTGGTGAAATTTGCACAAGAAGGTGTCCATTTTGTGATGTTGCTAGTGGAATTCCGTTACAACCTGATGAAAATGAGCCAATTCAATTAGGGAATGCTATTTCAAAATTAAAACTCAACTATGTTGTTATTACAAGCGTTGACAGAGATGATCTTAAGGATGGTGGTGCTAAACATTTTGCAAAATGTATAAAGGAAATCAGAAAAAATAATTCTAAAACTAAAATTGAAATATTAGTTCCAGATTTTAGGGGCCAAGGTAAGATAGAAAAAGCTCTTGATATTTTTTCTAAAGCACCTCCCGATATTTTCAATCATAACCTTGAAACTGTTCCTAGACTTTATAAAAGAGCTAGGCCTGGTGCAAGATATTTTCACTCTTTAAAATTACTTAAGAAATTTAAAGAAATTTTTCCTTTAGCGCCAACTAAGTCAGGTTTAATGCTCGGGCTAGGTGAAACAAATGAAGAAATTATTGAAGTAATGAAGGATATGAGAAACCATGAGGTTGATATGCTGACCTTAGGGCAATATTTACAACCTACACCCTTCCATCTTCCCGTAGAAAGATATGTCTCTCCAAGTGAATTTTTAGATCTAAAAGTAGAAGCTGAAAAATTAGGTTTTAAATCAGTAGCTAGTGGCCCAATGGTAAGAAGTAGTTACCATGCAGATATACAATCAGAGGGGTTATAAATATGATTCCAACCCTTAGTGCACCAATGGGAGCTGAGCTATTTGAGCTTGAAAAATATATTATTAATCATAGCTGTGACATTGAGCAATGGTTTAGAAGTCAATGGCAAAATCATCAAGCTCCATTTTACGCATCAGTCGACTTAAGGAATGCTGGATTTAAGTTAGCCCCTGTTGACACGAATCTTTTTCCAGGGGGGTTCAATAACTTATGTGAAACATTCACCCCTTTAAGCATTCAGGCTGCATCTGTTGCTATTGAGAAATTTTGCCCAGACGCTAAAAAAATATTGATTATTCCAGAAAACCATACGCGTAACACTTTTTACTTAAAGAATTTATACAGCCTTCATAATATTCTTTCAAAAGCTGGGCTTGAGGTTAGATTTGGTTCAATTAACAATGAAGTGCAAGCCCCTGAAGTCATAACAATAGAACCAGATAAATCCATAACCCTAGAGCCTATTAATAAAAAGGATCATGGAATAATAATTCACAATGATGACTCGAGTGTTTTTAGGCCGTGTGCAATATTACTCAATAATGATTTATCAGTAAGCATACCTAACGAATTGAAAGATATTGACCAACATATAATCCCTCCCTTAAATGCTGGTTGGATAACACGAAGAAAATCTAATCATTTTAAATTTTACGATGATGTAGTAAATGAATTTGCTGATTTTACAAAAATTGACCCTTGGCTTATTAATCCTTTTTTTGAAAAAATTTCCAATTTAGATTTCCATGAACGAAAAGGGGAAAAGGAGTTATCTCAAAGAGTAGGCTCATTATTAAAAAAAATTCAAGATAAATATGATCAACATCAAATCAAACATGCTCCTTATGTTGTTATTAAGGCTGATGCAGGAACATATGGTATGGGTATCATGATTGCAAAAAGTCCTGAGGATGTTTTAAGTCTGAATAGAAAAAAAAGAAATAAAATGTCAGTAATAAAAGAAGGAGTTAAGGTCAGCGAAGTCATTATTCAAGAAGGAATACATACTGAAGAACATATAGACGGAGCCGTCACTGAGCCAGTAATTTATATGATTGATCACTTTGTGATTGGAGGTTTTTATCGCGTCCATACAGCCAAAGGTAAGGATGAAAATCTAAATGCTCCTGGCATGCATTTTATACCCCAACCCTTTGAAACTTCCTGTCTTATGCCAGATCAAGGAAGATCATGCGATGATGAGGCAAACCGTTTTTATGCATACGGAGTAATAGCAAGACTTGCTTTAATTGCTGCTGCACGAGAATTAGAGATTAAATCATGAGTTATATATTTATTATTGATAGCCCAGCAAATTTAAATATTCAGAAAGATACTACGGTTCATTTGATGAAAGAGTTTATGCGCCAAGATAAGGAGATATTTTGTTGCGGTATAAACGACCTCACTATAGATGAACAAAATGAAGTGATATTTAGCTGTAATAAAATAAAGAAAATAAGTAACAAAATTAAATTAGAAAAATCAACAATAAACAATGCAAAAGATTTCAAAACTATTTTTGTCAGAAAAGATCCTCCTTTTGATCAAACATATCTAAATGCTACTTTTATTATGGATCATATTTCTAACGCTGGAGGTATCGTAATAAATCCTGGATCATCTCTCAGAAATCATAATGAAAAAATGGGAATCCTTCAGTTTTATAATCATATCAGTCCTACATTAGTATCAGCCTGCCCTACAATGCTTAAAAAATTTATTAATGAAAATAAAAAGGTAATTTTAAAGCCTATCGACGGTATGGCGGGGAATGGAATCTTTATGGCTTCTGCAAACGATCCAAATCTCAATGTTATTTTAGAAACTATGATCGCCAATGATCAACTTATAATGGCCCAAAAATTTATACCTGATATCAAAAAAGGAGATAAACGAATTATTCTTATCGATGGAGAGCCTATACCATATGCCTTAGCTAGAATTCCACAAAATAATGAAATAAGAGCTAATTTGGCTAAAGGCGGTAAAGGAATTATTCAAAAAATATCAGATAAAGATATGCATATTATTAATACAATAAAACCTTACTTAAAACAGAATAATTTTCGTTTTGTAGGTATCGATATAATCGGGGAATACTTAACAGAAATTAATGTTACAAGTCCAACAGGCTTGGTAGAAATTGAAGCGCAATCTAAAACTAACTTCACTGAATCTATAGTAAATGATTTTTCGTAATTTAATATTTTTTTTAATTATCTTCCTTTGTGGGTGTGGGCAAAAAGATAGGGTTTACCAATATAAAGATTATATCTTCGGCACAATAATTGACATCAAAATATACGGAGAAACTGAAAATAAAAGCAAACAAATAACTAACTTAATTTTTGACGATTTTCAACGGTTACATAATTATCTCCACCCGTGGGAGAAAAGTTTAATTAGTGATATGAATCATGCAATATCGACTGGTAAATCTTTTACTATAGACGATGCAGAAATTATTCGAGTTTTGAAAGAAAACACGGAATTATCACAGAAAACAGATAATTTTTTCAACCCTGCAATGGGGAAATTAATTGCACTTTGGGGTTTTCACGAGGACAACATTAAGCAGTCTATACCTAGCTCATCAGTGATAAAAGATTTCGTAACCAACATGCCACTTATGGAAGATTTAACGATAACAAATAATACTGTTAGCAGTAAGAATAAAAAATTTCAACTTGATTTAGGTGGGTATGCAAAGGGCTACGCTCTTGATCGCGCAAAAATAATTTTACAAAATAATAATATTAAAAATGCACTAGTGAATATAGGCGGAAATATTATTGCTATCGGCATGCGGGGTGATAGAAACTGGATAGTAGGAATTCAACATCCTCGCAAACCCTCAGCAATTGCATCTATTAATTTACTTCCTGGATGGTCTATTGGAACCTCAGGGGATTATCAGAGATATTTTATGATGAATGAAAAAAGATACTCTCATCTAATTAATCCAATCTCAGGATTCCCATCAGCTAATAGCCAATCAACTACAATCTTAATTCCACCCTCCAAAAATTCAGGTGTCCTTTCTGATGTTTATTCAAAGCCGTTATTTATTGCTCCAACAGAAATGAAAATTGAAATTGCAAAAAAACTTAATATTAAATATTTTATGATTATTCAAAATGATGAGAAGATATTGATAAGTAATGAAATGAATAAAGTTATAACATGGATCGACTTAAAAGATGAAAAAGGTATTACCGTTTATTAAAACAATAAAATTGGGTGATGTATTAATAATATTTATGCTTATGGGGCTAATAATATTTATTATAAATAAGTCATGGAACACGCCCATTGGACAATACTTAAAAATTGAAAAAAATAATGAACCTCCAAAGATTATCAGCCTTAACCAAATAAAAGAAGAAAAAATTGCTGGGCTTCTGGGAGACAGTAATATTAGTATAGTTGACGGTAAAGCACGCTTCTCAAAAGCCCCATGTACAAAAAAATATTGCATACACCAAGGTTGGATTAATAAAGTAAATCAGACTATTGTATGTCTACCAAATCAAATCACTATCTCCATTACTGATGGTAGTGAGAGTTATGACTCCGTTAACTATTAAGACAACTACAGAAGATCACTTCATAGCCAAACTTGCAGCTATTGCAATAGTATTATCAATTATTGAATTTTTTCTTCCTAGCCCCATTCCTGGGGTAAAGCCTGGTATAGCCAATATAATTATTTTATATACTTTGGTAAAATTTAATTTACAAACGGCAGTTTGGGTATCACTTATTAGAGTTTTTGTATCTAGTATATTGGTTGGCTCTTTAATGGCCCCTACTTTTTTTCTTAGTCTATTTGGTGCAATTTCGAGTCTTATTTTTTTATTTATTTTTCAAAAACTACCAAAAAAATATTTTTCTGTCATTAGCCTTGGAATTATTGCAGCATTTGGTCATATACTTGGTCAATTCTTTATAGCTCGTATATGGATCATACCTCATGACAGTATTTTTAATCTCCTCCCTTTATTTTTAATCTCCTCCTTAATATTTGGTGTGTTAAGTGGATTTATAACCAACACTTTGCTTGAACATAAGACAAATCGGCTCCCTAATTAATGCTAAAATGCTCAAATGTATAAAAAAATAATAATAGTTTTAGTTGTATTAACTCCGTTGCTAATGTCATGTGGCACCAAGGGATCACTTTACATTCCTGAAGAAAGATATCCACAGAATGATAGCTTTAACAAACAAGATAATAATGATCTTTCAAATTTCTCAGTAACATAAGTGATGACTGAAAGCATAATTCATTTAAAAGACGACAATTACTATATTGAGGATGTAAGATTAGATCAACTTTGCCAGTCTTTTGGGACTCCAAGTTATATTTACTCAAAAAAAAGTATAGTAGACTCCTTCAATAAGCTCGATAAAGCCTTTAATAATTATGAAAGACTCATCTGCT
Organism: uncultured Methylophilaceae bacterium; assembly: GCA_938084195.1. Next base: position 934 of record CALKDJ010000126.1, on the reverse strand, counting down.
TTGCTGTAAAAGCAAATCCTAATATTGCAATATTAAATGTTCTTGCAAACCTCGGAGCAGGTTTTGATATCGTTTCAGGAGGCGAGTTAAAAAGAGTTATTGCCGCAAAAGGGGATACCAAAAAAGTTGTATTTTCTGGTATTGGTAAATCTATTGATGAAATTAGTCTTGCACTAAAACATGAAATATTAGCATTTAATGTTGAATCTGAAGCAGAGCTTTACCGTATCCAAGATATTGCTAAATCAATGGGTAAGACTGCCAATATTTCTATAAGAGTAAACCCTGATGTCGATGCTAAAACACATCCTTATATTTCGACTGGGCTTAAAGATAATAAATTTGGAGTGGATGAAAAAAAAGCTATAGATCTTTATAAGGTTGCTAAGGACATGGACTCGATAATAATTAAAGGAGTTGACTGTCATATAGGTTCCCAAATTACAGAAATAGGTCCTTTTACTGATGCTATCTCTAAGCTTTTAAAAATGATAGATACGCTTACATTAATGGGTATTGAGATTGATCATTTAGATATTGGTGGAGGTATCGGTATTAATTATGATGATGAAAAAATATTTAACTTCGATGAATATGCTGCAGCCATATCGAGATTATTTGCAAAGCGTAAATTTAAGATAATTTTCGAACCAGGAAGAGCCATAGTAGGTAAAGCAGGTATTCTTCTATCAAAAATTGAATATATTAAAAAAGGACAATCAAAAAACTTTGCTGTAATTGACGCTGCTATGAACGATCTAATGCGCCCGTCTTTGTATAATGCTCATCACCAAATCGTTAATACTTCAAACTGTAATGAAAAAAGAGATACTTATGACATAGTTGGCCCAGTTTGTGAAACAGGAGACTTTCTTGGTAAGAATAGAAAGCTTTCCATAAGTCCTAATAATATTTTGGCAATTTTAGATGTGGG
>CALKDJ010000125.1 GCA_938084195.1 uncultured Methylophilaceae bacterium | reverse complement strand
ATCAACTTCAAGAACAGTGCAGAAATCTTGGAATAAAAAAAATATGGTCTAGGCCAAATCCCGTAGATATTGAAGCCTATAATGCAAATTCCAAGATCCCCCATAAAAACGATAAGATAAGACTTGTCTGCATTGGGAAGTTTATACCTCGAAAGAATCAGCTTTTTCTTATTGAAGTTATGAATAACCTCGAAGATCGGTTTCATCTTACGCTTGCAGGTCCCTTAGTTCTCAAAGGCATCCATGCAATGAGGGATCAAGAATATTTCAATTCAATTACTCAGAAAATTAAGGACTTTTCACTTGGTTCTAGGGTGAAAATTATTTCAGAATATGTTGATGTCTCTACTCACATTAAGCATGCGGATGTTGTATTATTACCATCCTTTGATGAGGGTTTAGGTACTACTATGTTAGAATCTATGGTTTGTGCAGTTCCTGTTGTTGCAAACGCAGGCGAGTCTGCTTATTGCCAGTGGGTTGATCATGAAGTTAACGGTTTTTTATGCCCCCTGAATGCAGAATTATGGACAGAGGCAATACTGAGGTGTGCCGAACTTAAGGAGCGTGATCTTAAAGTTTCTTCCGAACGAATTAAAAGCGAGGCATCTCATGAGGTAATAAACCAAAGAACTTTTTCAATCTTTCAACAGTTAGTTGAGAATAAAACGACTATTAATTTTCCTTAATGAAAAGAATCATTTCACAAATTTTTAAATTAATACTAAAAAGAATATTTTTTATCAAGAAAGTACAAAAGCAAATAAGTGTTTTTGGAAAATATTACTTGATAAGTGATTTTATATTTACTGATTTTAAAAATTGGTCAACCGGTCATAATGCTGCATTTGATGCATTAGTTGAAAACTGCAGGAATCTCGAGTGCGTTTTGGATGTTGGCGCATATGTGGGACTTACGACACTGCCAATGAGTAGAGTAGTGTCTCCGTCGGGAACTGTGCATGCATTTGAACCAACGCTTCAAAATGTAAAAGTTCTGGCTAAACATATTCATTTAAACAAGATATCTAACATCAGGGTAGAGAGAACCCTAGTTGGTGATCGGAAAATCGAAGCAGTGGATTTTTATGAATCCAAAAGATTTTCCCCCATGAATTCAATAGTTGATGCAGGAAAACAAAATAATTTACAGAAAACAACAGTCCCAATGATTTCCATTGATGAATATTGTATGAAGAATGGTTGTTCTCCAGAATTAATTAAAATTGATGTGGAGGGAGCTGAAGATCTTGTTCTGCAAGGAGCCAAGTCTACTTTAACGAAGTATTCTCCTCTATTATTTTTAAGTATCCATCCTAGACATCTGGAAAAATTAGGCTCCAGTTTATCCAATCTCTTGGACACGATCAAACAACTTGGTTATACAATCTATGATCATCAAATGGTAAGTGTTGATGATCATGAAGTTACTTTTGGTGAATATATTCTAAAGAAAAAATAATATGAAAAAAGCGTTTATAACAGGCGGTGCAGGATTTATCGGTTCACGGATTGCTAAAAGGTTCATTGATGAGGGATATGAAGTATATGTCTTTGATACTTTTAAGCATTATATGAAGCCGGATCCTAATGAAAAATCTCATAACCTGCTCATTAGGTTACATGATTTTTATGATAGATTGACTTTAGTTCAGGGTGATACTCTAAATAAAGATTTTCTCAGACGTACTCTTAATAAAATCAAGCCAGATGTAATTGTACACATGGCTGCTTTGCCCTTGGCAACAGTTGCGATTGAGCAAACCGAAGATTGTTTTGAATCAATTCTTAATAGTACCGTAAATATTATGGAGATCATGCGAGATTTTTCTCACGCCTGCTCTTTGGTTTATGCTTCATCAAGTATGGTTTATGGTAATTTCGAGAATGAAAGTGTTATCGAATCCGATCGTAAGGACCCCAAGGATATTTATGGTTCCATAAAGCTTGCCGGAGAAATTATTGTGCGTGGTTATGTTAAACGCTATGGATTGGATGCAAAAATTGTCAGACCAACCGCCGTTTATGGACCTTTTGATGCCAATCAGCGAGTAATGTATAAATTTATTACCAATGCATTGGCAGGTAAAAAAGTGACAGTGGATGGTGACGGCGGGTTTCGATTGGATTTTACTTTTGTAGATGATACAGCCAATGGTATTTTTCTCGCTGCGATTACTCCTAATGTTGCCGGAGAGGCATTCAATATTGCCCGTGGGAATGCTAGATCCCTGAAAGAATTAGTTGAAATTGTATCCGAGCATATTCCAAATATTGAAGTTGAGTATGGACCACCACCAGCTCATGTTCCAAAAAGAGGCACCCTTGATATTACAAAGGCAAAAAATATGTTAGGCTTCTCTCCACAATACGACTTGGAAGATAAAGTTAGTCAATATGTTGATCATTTGAGAAAAAATCAAATTTAATAATTTTATAATAGGGTATTAGAGCTTTTAAAGCAAATGATGTATAATATATTTCGAAATATTATTTATTCTTTTATAATAGTTATAAGTTAAAAAATAGAGATTTATGAAAAGAAGTATTTTAGTAATGCTATACCTAGTTTTATGAAAAGCTATTTAAAAATTTTCATTTTATGGAACGAATTCTGCAGAGTTGTTATTCATAGCATAAAAGTATAAAATGTAAGATTAATATGAAAAAATTTATAAAATTATCCTTACTTTAAAAAATATATTATTTTTACAAACTAAATTCAAATTATTTCAACATGAAAATACCTTTTATAAGTCTTGATAGGCAGTATGCTACATATAAAAATCAACTAGATCAAGTGGTACAATCTGTGTTTTCTAGTGGCAAAGTATTGCAGGGCCCTGATGTTCAAAATTTTGAGACAAGGTTAGCGAATATCTCACAAATGAAATCTGCAATTGCGGTTGGCTCTGGTACTGATGCTTTATGTATAACTATGAAAGCACTTGGTCTGAGTAATGGAGGCCATGTTGCTGTTACTAGCCTATCTTTTGTAGCATCTGCAAGTAGTATAGTGAATGCGGGTGGAGTTCCTATTTTTTTAGATATAGACGACAACTATTTATCTAGAACGGAGTCCATTTTGGATCTACTAGATAAACATCCACTTGAGGGAATTGTTTTGGTCCATCTTTACGGTCAAATGATCGATACGGAAGCAATTTATCGAAAGGCTAAATCCAAAGGTGTATTTGTAATTGAAGACGCTGCACAAGCTCTAGGTGCAAAGCATAAAGGCAAAGCTCCTGGTACATACAGTGATGCAGCTTGTTACAGTTTCGATCCCACAAAGGTGGTAGGTGCGTATGGTAGCGGTGGTGGTATTGTTACAAATCATGAAAAAATAGCATTGCGATGCAAAAGCCTACGATATCACGGCCAATCTGATAGAGGCGTATTTAGTGAAGTAGGTCTTAATAGTCAGATGCATAGTGTGCAGGCTGCAATGCTTGAAAAGAAATTAGACTTCTATGTTGATTGGGAAAAAAAGAGGCAAGAAATTGCACATCAGTACACAGATACTATTACTAATTTTACAGATTTTAAGGCACCCAAGGTCGCTCAAAATAATAATCATATTTATCACAAATATGTGATTAATGCTGGCACTTCTAGAGACAGGCTCATGCATCATCTCAACGGGAAGGGCATTGGTACTGCCATCCACTATGCTAAACCTCTCAATAAGCAGCCTTGCTTTTCACAATACATAGACCAGCAGTCCATTGATTTGAGAGGCGTCGAGAAACTTGCTGACGAAGTCATTTCACTACCAATCTATCCAGAGCTCCTAGAAGAGGAAATAGAATATATTATAAATGCTTTAAAATCTTTCATGAATTAAAAGAAAAGATTGAAGATTGTAATAATTAAAGACGCATTTTTCCCTCAAAATGTCGGGGGTGCGGAAATAAGTGCACACTGCATGGCCAATGCGCTTGTAAATCTTGGTCATGATGTAGTTGTTTATTCAGATTTCAGAAGTGTATGGAAATGTAAAAGACTTGGATGGAGCTTCTCTTATAAACATAGTAGCATCGTTGTTCCTCTACCTTTTTTTCTAAAAAACTTCTTGGAGAAATATCTTCCAACTATCTGGAAAGAAATTCATTTTTTTACATTACTACCAAAACTGCTTAAAGACCGTCCGGATGTAATTCAGATAGTCCATCTTTGGCCTTGGGTTTGTATTGTTGGCAAAATCAAAAAAAGGCTAAGAATACCGAATGTTGTGCGAGGTGTCGGAGATGACATTCAGGTTTCAGAAGGTATTGGTTACGGAATCGGCAGAGAAAACCATAGAAAAAAACTTGTTCAAGAAGGTTTACGAGATGCTGATAAAGCTATTGCTATAAGCGAAACTGTTAAAAAATTATATTTGGAAGCTGGAGTTCGCGAATCCAAAATCAAAATTATTGAACCAGGTGTTGATAATAAAGCTTATAAATTAGCAAATTTTGACCGCACAAAAGTAAGGCAAAAATGGAATCTTCCATTAGATAAATATCTAGTTATATCTGTTGGGAGAAATCATCCTAAAAAAGGTTTTGTTGAATTAGTTGATGTTTGTAAGATAATTCATCAGAAACGAAATGATATTGCTATTCTCGTGGTAGGAAGAGATACGGAATCCTTACTTAAGGAAGCGATAGGGCAGGGAATTTTTGATAATTTCTATACAATTCCTGAGATAAGTAATTCGAATGAAAAATTTCTTGGTTCCTTTCCCAGTCGAGATTTAGTTGAACTCTATAAAGCGTCAGATCTATTCGCTTATCCATCCTACATGGAAACTTACGCAAATGTAGCAGTTGAAGCGATGGCTGCAAATCTACCTGTTGTAATTACAGATGCACCGGGTTGTTTTGAGACTGTAAAACATGAGATTGATGGTCTAATCGTAAAAGTGAAAGATAACATATCTATGTCTCAATCAATAATTAGCATAATAGATAACCAAGAATTGAATTTAAGACTTAAAAGAAACGGTAAAGTGAAAGCAAAAAAACAAGACTGGAATAGCATTTCTGAAAATTACCTTTCAGTCTACAAAAGTTTTGAAGAATGAATATCACGATACTTAAATCCAAAGAATATAGTATAAATGAATCGTCTTTTTTATATCCAATTAGAGAAAATATAAAAGAAATCAAAAACCTAGATGTTTGTTTTAATTGGTCTTCTAATCTAGATAAACTTAAAGAAGGTAATTTATTACTAATTTCAAGTCATGCTTTTAGAAAAAGTTGGTTAAAATATGGAGTAGAATTTACTCTGGAGAAGATCAAAAATATATCAAACACATTTGATCGTACGTATTGGTTAGATATGAATGATAGCACAGGGACTACACAGTTTGATGTTTTGCCATATGTCGATAAGTATCTAAAATTACAAATTTTGAAAGATAAAAAAAAATATCTTAATTCTTATTTAACAGGAAGAATACATACAGACTTTTATATAAAGTACTTTGATATAAAAGATGAAATAAATATTGAAGAACATCTTTCTAGGAAACCAAGTATAAATGATCTCAAAAAAATCAGTTGTTCTTGGAACTACGGGTGTAAATATTTTGGTAATTTATCAAAATATAACGATTTATTTTGCAAATATTTTAATTCGCACTTGAACTTTAAAAATGAATGGGTAAGACCATCAATTAATAGAACAAAAAAAATATCTGCAAGATTCAGTACTTCATACAGTAGAGAGTCTATATCTTTATCTAGAAAAAGGTTTTCAGAACATTTTAATACTGGAGATTCTGTAAGAAGTATAAATTATAGAAAATATATTTTAGAACTCAGTAATTCATTCGCTACATTATCTCCGTTCGGTTTTGGTGAGATATGTTACAGAGATTTTGAAGCTGCTATAAATGGGTCTCTTATTATAAAGCAAAATATGGATCATTTAGAAACATGGCCTAATATTTGGCAAAATGATATGTACCTCTCAATTGACTGGGATTTCTCTAATGTAAATTCGATTAAAGTATTCATGGAAAGTAATAAAAAACACTGTGTAGATATGGCAAGATATGCTTCGGAATACTATCGCAGTATATTTACAAAAAATTTGTTTATCAAAAGGTTTAAGAGTGTTATTTTAGATAATTGAATTATATTCTTTTAGTTATACCGAGTTTCATACTTTTCTTGGTAGGTATTATTTTTGTTGATCACCGGTTTATTTTTTTGGGTTACTGCATGACATTATTCTTTTTAGTGATCTATCTCTGCTCTAATAAATTTCATTCAAAAAATTTAAAAAGTTACAACAGATTGATTATTATTGTTTTATTATCATCTATTTTAAGGGCTGCCCTATTTTTATTTTCGCAGACTAGTTATTTTGACTGGGATAATGGAAGTAATCAAGGTGTCATGTTTACAGATGGTGATACTTCTCATTACTATCATCTATTCCAGTCATTCCAATCTATAAATAGTTTCGAATCTTATATTTCTGAAAATGTTTATTATTTGCCCTTTGGATTTAATGGAATAATTCTAACCAATGTTAGTTTTATTATTAGTAAATTATTTAATTTTTCCAGTTTTAACTCCACAATTGAGTTAATGGTTTTAATTCAATTATTTCTTTATAATTTTATAAGAATATATTTTTGTTATAAAGTGTGTTCAAAGATATTCTTAAATAGGTTTAAATATTTTGCATCTATTTTTGTTGCCTTTGATCCTAATATAATACGTTGGGATTTTATATACATGAAAGAGTCTTTGCAGTGTACCCTAATAACGATCACTTTGGCATTATTTTTTCTGAGTTGGGTTTCAAAAAAGAAATCATCCAGAATGGTATATTTATTTATTGCTTTACTTTTTAACTATTTAATATTTTTAGATCGATTCTATTCAGGTTTATTTGTTTTTACACTAATTGGAGGTGGTGCTGCTTTTAATTATTTACGAACAAATAAACTAAGGATGAACTTAAAAATTTTTCTTACATTCGTATCTTGTGTTATTCTTTTCCTATTTATTTCATATGACTATCTGCTTGCCTTGAGAAGCAATTCACTCATATCTTTAAATTCTTTTGTTACTTTTGGTTCACCAATTGGTTTTATTCAAATACTCATTACTCCTTTACCTTTCAGAAATATTGTTAGATTCGATTTAGAATATTTACGTACTTTTTCTTTTATACTCTATTATCCATTATTGATAATATTTATTCGTAGTGTTTTCCTTATATTTTGGCATTCCAAGAAATATATAGGACTCGTGTTTCCTTTAATATTATTTGTTTTAATACTAGGTCTTCTAGTACCAGGTGGTGCTAGGCGAAGAGATACCTTTCTGCCGGTAATTTATATTTGTTCAGTTTTTGGTTTTGTCAAATCAAGCAAGAATAGTTTTTATAGATGTGTGGCATAACTGGCTTTTACGGTAGATCTTCGGATAGATTAGGTATCATTAAATCAATGACTAATGTCCTATCTCATAGAGGGCCAGACCATACTTCAGTTTGGGTTGACGAACACTCTCATATGAATTTCGGTCACAGGAGACTATCAATTATTGATCTTTCTGATAATGGTAATCAACCAATGTTCTCTAAATGTCGTAAATACATTATAGTTTTTAATGGTGAGATTTACAATTTTACAACTTTAAGAAATGAATTATGTCAAAAGTTTGGATTTAATCCTTCTAGCACTTCTGATTCCGAAGTTTTGATTAACAGTATTTCCTATTATGGATTAGATACTACTCTAGGAAAAATTAAAGGTATGTTTGCTTTCGCTTGTTATGATTTAAATGCGAAAAAATTATTTTTGGTAAGAGATCGAATTGGTGAAAAGCCGTTATATTACTCTCATGCTCAAAATCACTTCCTTTTTGCATCAGAACTGAAGTCACTTAAAAATCACCCTAATTGGGTTGGTAGAATTGACAAATCAGTTCTTCCTTTTTATCTGAGGAATGGATATATCTCTCCGAACCAATCTATATATTCAGGTGTAAAGCAAGTTGAACCTGGTACTTATTTAACTGTAAACTTAGAATTTGGACCTTCAAAGATAGATATAAATTTATCAGAATATTGGAAACCTAAAAGCCAATCTAATGTTGTATTCGAAGGACCAGAATGTATTGAAAACAATTTAGAGAAAAAGCTTATTTCCTCTGTAAAAAGTCAAATGGTTGCCGATGTTCCTTTAGGTGCATTTCTTTCGGGAGGAATTGATTCATCATTGATCGTTGCATTACTTCAGGGGGCGTCGAGTACTCCCATAAATACGTTCTCATTAGGATTTAAAGATCCAGACTTTGATGAAGCACCTTACGCAAAAGAAACTGCGAGATTTTTAGGGACTAATCATTCTGAGTTGTACATCGATGGTTCAGATATAATTGATCTTATACCAAGTATAGCAAAATTATTTGACGAACCTTTTGCAGATTCTTCCCAAATACCAACATTCATCTTATCAAAATTTGCTAAGAAGCATGTTAAGGTT
>CALKDJ010000124.1 GCA_938084195.1 uncultured Methylophilaceae bacterium | reverse complement strand
AGGTCGACCAGTTATTCGTGGTATGGATAGGAATAGAGTACAAATACTAAATAATGGCATGCAGATTAAGGATGTTTCTAATCTATCCGGTGACCATGCTATTTCTCTTGATAGTTTGTCCTCTGAACAAATTGAAGTTGTGCGAGGGCCTGAAACTATTATTTATGGGGGTGGTGCAGTAGGTGGAGTAGTTAATATTATCGATTATCGCATCCATCCTGAATTTATTGATGGAATAGTTGGTAAATACGATGCAAGCACTGGTGGTGCGAATAACGCAACTGCTGGTTCTGTCCTAGTCGATATCGGTGCTAACAATCTTATGTTGCATATTGATTTGTATAACCGTGATTCTAAAAACACCAAAATTCCCGGGTTCTCGGTATCTAAAAAATTAGCGGATTCCGATTCAGAATTTACAAGGAGTAAATACGGTAAGGATACCTTACAAAATTCCTATAATGAAACTGAAGGTGGTGGTATAGGTGCTACTTATTTCTTTCCTAATGGTTATACAGGTTTCTCGTATGCCAGTCATGAACAGGAATACGGTAATATTTTAGAAAATGATGTATTTATTGATTTAGAGTCAGATAATTATAAATATGTTCTTGAAATGCGTGATCTCTCTAATTTAGTCAATAAATTTAAATTTAAAGTAAGCCATACCGACTATGAGCATTTTGAGATGGAGGGGCCTACAGAAATTGGACTTGATTATTTCGATAAAGGTACCGATGCTAAATTTGAGATAGTACACTCACTATTATCTGAGTCTGGTGGTGTATTAGGCCTTGATTTTGGTAGATCAAGGTTTTCTCAAAAAACTAAGCCTTACGCACCAAATAACAAACGTCAAAATATTGGTTTTTATGCCTTAGAAAAGATTGCCTTAGGTAATCATAATTTTACGGTAGGCCTAAGACATGATTACCATGATTACGAAGCAAATGCATTTACCAGTGATGACGGTGCGCCAACAGAAGGTGGAGCTGAGGGAAGTACAAGCTTTACGGCAACCAATAAGAACTTTAATGTCACAAGTTTCTCAGTAGGATCATCATCAAAACTTAGTGATAAATGGACATTAGCTTTTAATGTTGCTCATACCGAACGTGCACCTAATCATGACGAGTTATTTGTATATGGTGAGCACCATGCAACTGAAACCATTGAACATGGTGATCGCACTTTAAGTGATGAACGATCTAACTCCGCAGAGGTTACCCTTAGTTGGGCAGATAAAGGGAATACTTTTTCATTCTCTCCTTACTTCATGGATTTTAGTAGCTATATCGCCTTACTAGATACTGGAGTGGTTCAATTTCATGAACATGATGGAGAAGAAGAAGCTTTACCTGTTTTACTGCATCAAAATATTCCTGCTGATTTTTATGGGTTTGAGTTCCAAGGTAATGTAAATTTATCTAATAATTACGGATTTAATTATTGGGGTGACTATGTCAGAGCCAAAAATAAAAATGGGGGCGATCTTCCAAGGATTCCTCCTATTACTTTAGGTTCTGGATTGACTTATCAATTCAACGCACTACAGGCAAGTGTCGATGTAGAGCATAATTTTAGTCAAAGTGATACGGCCCCTGGTGAATTAAAGACGGATGATTACACCAATCTATCACTCACAATGAATTATGACTTACCTTATGTGGAAGGGCTTACTGCATTCATCAAGGGAGATAATCTTCTAGATGAAGAGAGAAGAGATCACACCTCTTTCTTAAAAGATAAAGTCTTGTTAGGTGAAAGGTCCTTTATGATTGGTATTACTGGAAGCTTCTAAATCATTTGGCTAGTTTTCGCACTAGCCCAGCGACAGAAAGAAAACTATGGGGAATAGTAAAGCCCTCTGTAAATATTGTTACTGGCTAAGATATTTCCCCATAGTAATGATAGTTTTTCCATCATTGGAATGTACTAAGTAAGCATTAGAATGTTCAACAATTTGGCCTAAAACACTTAGGCCAAATTTTTCTTTTAGCTTTTTTAATACGTCATCACTAAATACCCTAAGATATTCACTCTCACCAATATGTTCCTTTTCTCCATATTTAATTAGTACATCTTGAATAAAGGTTGGAATATCTTGCACCTCATATGCGGGTTGGTTTTTTTGCATAAAGCCTCCTTGGTTAGTTACTATAAAGACGGTTATAATTTTCTAAAGGTCAGGAAATTTATGCAATCATGAAAAATAATCTTATCGGAATAGATTTGGGTGGAACCAAAATAGAAATTGTCATTCTTGATGTAAATAAAGAAATTCAATTTAGAGAAAGAATTCCTACCGAGAGTGAGAAAGGTCCCCATCACATTATTAATCAAATTTTAACTTTATATAAAAAAGCAGTATCGTTTATTAATCATGCACCTCATACTATTGGAGTTGGCTCTCCAGGATCACTTTCTCCAAAAACAAAACTTCTCAGAAATTCAAATACCTTATGTCTAAATGGACTTCCATTACAAAAATTAATTGAAGAGGCATTGCAAAAAAAAATAATGCTTGAAAATGACGCGAATTGCTTTGCGCTAGCTGAGGCAAATATGGGGGCTGGACAAAATCATGATTTAGTTTTTGGGGTTATTATGGGTACCGGTTGTGGTGGTGGATTTATTATTAATAATAATTTGAGAGTGGGTCCTCAACAAATTGCTGGAGAATGGGGTCATTCTGTAATTAATTCAAATGGACCTCCATCTT
>CALKDJ010000123.1 GCA_938084195.1 uncultured Methylophilaceae bacterium | reverse complement strand
CACTTCCCGTTCACCATTGTTTTATCTCAAAGAGTAAGGTGAACAAGGGTATTAATAAAATATATGCCCATGGTCAATCAATAGCCCAATGCCATGATTGGCTAACAAATAACCACCCCAACGCCGAAAGAATAGCGGTATCGAGTAATGCTGAGGGAGCTAAAATGGCATCAAAAGATCGCAAAGCGGCTGCAATTGCTAGCAGTCAAGCTGCTGAACTGTATAAGCTTAATATTCTTTCCGAAAATATAGAGGACGAAACCAATAACACTACAAGATTCCTCGTGATATCTAAAGATATTATCGATAGGAGTGGAAGTGATAAAACTTCAATTGTCGTGGCAACCAAAAACAGACCTGGAGCTATCGCAGAGTTAGTGGCACCATTTTCTAAAAATAAAGTAAGTATGACGAAGCTGGAATCAAGACCAGCCAAAATGGGATTATGGGAGTATGTATTCTTTGTAGATATTGAAGGTCATCAATCTGATAAAAAGGTCAGCGCAGCATTAAAAGAGGTCGATCAAAATGCTTCTTTTATGAAAATTCTTGGCTCTTATCCAATCAGTTAAGATTATGACTAAGGTTAATGTTTCAAGCCATATCAAAAGTATTGAACCCTATGAAGGTGGATTACCCATAGAGGAAGTCGCCAGAGAACTCAATATTCCAGAACAAGATATTGTTAAGCTTGCATCTAATGAAAATCCACTTGGTATTAGCCCTCTTGCCAAAAAGGCTATTGAGAGATCTTTAATTGATATTGAGAGATATCCTGATGGAAACGGATTTTATTTAAAAAGAGCTATCAGTAAAAAGTATAAACTTCAATACTCTGAAATAATTTTAGGCAATGGTTCAAATGATGTGTTGGAGTTAGTAGCTAGAACTTTTTTGTCTAAAGATGACGAGGCAATTTATTCCGAACACGCTTTTGCAGTCTACCCATTAGTCGTTCAAGCAGTCGGCGCAAAAGGTATTGAAGTGCCAGCAGTAAATTTCGCTCATAATTTAGATGGCTTTCAAAAGGCAATTACTGATAAAACTAAAGTAATATTTATTGCAAACCCAAATAATCCTACAGGCACACTTATAGGTAAAGTTGAAATTAAAAATTTTTTAAATAATATCCCCGCTAGTATTATTGTTGTTCTTGATGAGGCCTATGATGAATATCTAACTGAGGAGCATAAGTCTGTAGCCTTTTCTTGGCTTTCGAACTTTGAAAATTTGATAATATCAAGAAGCTTTTCTAAGGCCTATGGCCTGGCGGGATTGAGAGTAGGTTTTGGTGCAGGCTCATCGTATTTAGTAGAAATTATGAATAGAATTAGACAGCCATTTAATGTAAATTATTTGGCACAGCAAGCTGCAATTGCTTCCCTTGATGATGATGATTTTATTCAATTAAGTAAAAAGATAAACTCACAGGGTATGAAGCAAATTTCCGAAGCATTAGATAGTTTAGATATTCAATATATTCCTTCTTTTGGAAACTTTATAAGCTTTAAATTAGAAGACGAGATTCAAGCAATGCTGTATTATCACCATTTATTAAAAAATGGTGTTATCGTTCGACCAATTGCAAACTATAAATTACCTGCCTTTTTAAGGGTAAGTATTGGTTTAAAAGAGGAAAATGATAAATTTATAAAATTTTTAAGTAATTGTAATTTATAGGATTCTTATGATTATCGTAATGAATAAAACGGCAACAGAGGAACAAATTGACAATGTCCTTATAAAAATCAGAGATAAGGGCCTAGAGGGAAATGTTTCTAAAGGTGTTGAGAAAACTGTTATTGGGGCTATTGGAGACGAACGTCTTTTGGACCCAGAGCTACTTGAGTCTTTGCCAGGTGTTGAACAAGCCTTAAGAATTGTAAAGCCATATAAAATTGTATCAAGAGAGTGGCGATCAGATGACAGTATAATTGATATATCTGGACATCCTATTGGTGGAAATAATATTCAAATCATTTCGGGCCCATGCTCAGTTGAAACCCCAGAACAAATGGATAATTCAGCAAAAGCAGTAAAAGCTGCTGGAGTTAAACTTATGAGAGGAGGGGCTTTTAAACCCAGAACTAGCCCTTACAGCTTCCAGGGTACAGGTTTTGATGGGCTCGAAATGTTTAGAAAGGCTGCGGATAAAGAGGGCTTACCAATCGTAACAGAACTTTTAGACGTAAGGCATCTTGATAAGTTTCTAGAGCAAAATGTAGATGTAATTCAGATTGGCACTCGAAGCATGCAAAACTTTGAATTATTAAGGGAAGTAGGAAAGTTACAAGTGCCAGTTATACTCAAAAGAGGGATGTCTGCAACTATCTCTGAGTGGTTAATGGCTGCAGAATATATTGCAGCTGGAGGTAATCATAATATAATTTTTTGTGAAAGAGGCATACGAACCTTTGAAACATACTACCGAAATGTTCTTGATGTAACAGCAATACCTGTAATGAAAAGGGAGACACATTTACCAGTAATTATTGATCCCTCGCATGCTGGTGGAAAAGCTTGGATGGTTGCAGCACTATCGAGAGCTGGAATTGCTGCAGGAGCTGATGGTTTGTTAGTCGAAATGCACCCAACACCTTGTGATGCATGGTGTGATGCTGATCAAGCAATAAACCCTGAAGAATTAAAGAATTTAATGAATGAACTAACCGCGATAGCCAAAATATTAGGTAGAGAAATATCTATTTAACTCATGGATTTCATGAGTTTGCTTTAGATATTTTCCCCTGTTAGATTCCACCAAACTCCTTCACTATGCACTTTAATTTAATTTTCTTGAATGGATAGTTATGCATATTAGAGTGCTTGGTTCTGCAGCTGGGGGTGGATTTCCACAATGGAA
>CALKDJ010000122.1 GCA_938084195.1 uncultured Methylophilaceae bacterium | reverse complement strand
AATTATTTTAATATTTAAAAAAGAAGAAAATAAACATGCGTTCAAAATTAGAAAAAATTACCCTTATTTTTATTGGCTCTTTCCTTGGCATTCTTGTTAGTTTTAACTTACCAGTGTTTGCTGACAAAACCAAGTCTTCCAATCTTCCAATAGAGGATCTCAGAACTTTTGCGGAGGTCTTTGGGAAAATTAAAACTGATTATGTTGAAACAGTTGAAGATAAAAAACTCATTAATGAGGCATTGAGTGGAATGCTTTCTGGTTTAGATCCACATTCTACTTTTTTAGATCTTGATCACTTTAAGGATCTTCAACAAGGAACCTCTGGGGAATTTGGAGGCCTTGGAATAGAAGTTGGTATGGAGGATGGTTTTGTTAAGGTCATTTCACCCATCGAAGATACTCCCGCCTACCATGCTGGTATGAAAAGTGGTGATTTAATCATGAAGCTTGACGATACCATGGTAAAAGGACTAAATTTAAATGAAGCAGTCAAATTAATGCGAGGTAAACCGGGCACCCCAATTAATCTTCAAGTTCTACGTGAAGGAGTTGATGCCCCTCTCAATATCAAAATAGTCAGAGCGCAAATTAAAACTAAAAGTGTCAAATCAAAAATAATTGAGCCTAATTATGGTTATGTTAGGGTCACGCAATTTCAAGAAAGAACTGGCGAAGATCTAGCAAATGCATTGCAAAAGCTTAGCAAAGAAAATAAACATCCGCTTAATGGCCTTATACTCGACATGAGAAACAATCCTGGTGGCCTCCTAAATTCTGCAGTTGCCGTATCGGCAGCGTTTTTACAGGAAGGAGATTTAGTCGTTTATACAGAAGGTAGGGCTTCAGATTCTAAAATGCATTTAACGACTGTGCCCGAAAATTTTATACGTAATAACCCACAAAAGAATAATTACATTAAAAATTTACCTCAATATTACAAAGATACACCCTTAGTAGTGCTTGTAAATAACGGTTCTGCATCTGCTTCTGAAATTGTTGCAGGTGCCTTACAAGATCACAATAGAGCGCTTGTAGTTGGGACCAGAAGCTTTGGTAAGGGATCTGTCCAAAGTATCCTCCCAATGGCAAATGGTACTGCTATAAAATTGACTACAGCAAGATACTTCACACCAAATGGAAGGTCTATACAGGCAAAAGGAATTGATCCAGATATTATAATCGAGGATGGAAATGAAAATATTCCAGTAATGCGTGAAGCAGACTTGACTAATCGCTTGTCTAATCCAGAGGAAAGCGATGCTAATGCCACTAAGGATGAAAGCAAACCAACAAGTGATGGTGGAGAGGCATTAAGGAACTTTAAACCCATAGAGTTAGGTGGAGATGAAGATAAGCAATTTGCTGAAGCAGTAAAAATTCTAAAAGATATTGATCGATACCATAAAAAAAATTAACTACGGTAAATATATATGATGATTGATAGACTGATCGCTGAGTTAGATAGAGGTCTTAAAATTTTATCCATAAAACCAATCTCGCGCAGACCACGTCCTGATTTAAATATACTAGAAACCGATTCCATAAGTTCAACCAATAAAAAAATTAATGCCAAATACATGCGGGTTAATCATACCGGTGAAATTTGTGCGCAAGCTCTTTATAGGGGACAACTTTTTTTTAATAAAAATAATGAAATTAAAGAAGAACTTGAAAAGGCAGCAGAAGAGGAAATAGACCATCTTGCTTGGTGTGATAAAAGAATTCAAGAATTAGGAGGTAAGACTAGTAAGTTAAATCCTATTTTTTACTCTGGGTCATTTTTATTAGGAGCCTTTACAAGTATCGTTGATGAAAGATACAACCTTGGCTTTCTTGCCGAAACCGAAAAACAAGTTGCAAACCACTTATCTAACCACTTAAAGCAAATAGATAAGACTGATAAAAAGACTATTAAAATTATTGAAGCCATGAGAGATGATGAGGAAGAACATGCAAATTCTGCTTTAAAAATGGGTGCCAAAAATCTTCCTCGTCCGATGAAAAAAATTATGGGGTATGCCTCAAAAGTGATGACAAAAACTACCTTTTATATTTAAATAAATTATATGCAAAAATTTAAAGATGTTTTAGAAACTCTTGAAGATGCTTCTCATGTAAAGAGAATAGATTTATTTGATCAAGATAATAATCTAAAAGGCTCGATATTGAGTAAGCCTGGTACCTCAGGTTCGGTTCGTGTTTATCACCATCTATGGAAAACTTTTGGGATAATAGACGTTAACGCTGCGATAGAAGGTATTGAGTTATTTTCAGAGCATGTAGAAGCTGCTGAAAACCACCCCGGAAGACATCCAAATATTGACAGACTTTTGCAAATTATTGAGGATGAATCAATTTTAACGATAAAAATAATTAAGTAATTTTAGTTTTATTTATCGTAAAATCATGCGTTATTTCAACACTTTTATTTAGCATTATTGATGCTGAGCAATATTTTTCAGCGGATAGTTTGATTGCACGTTCGACTGTACCTTCATCAAGCCCCTCCCCGTCAATTACAAATCTAATATGAATTTTAGTAAAAACTTTGGGAATAGAATCTGCTCTTTGTGCAGTGATATGTGCTTCACACCCATTAACTGCTTGTCTAGATTTTTTTAAAATAGTTACAACGTCATAGGACGTACAACCCCCAATCCCTAAGAGTATTAATTCCATTGGTCTCATTCCCTGATTTTCGCCCCCTGATTCAGCTGGGCCATCCATCAAGAGGTTATGCCCGGTTTCAGATTCACCTTTGAATTTAACCTGATCAATCCATTTAATTTTTGCCTCCATTTATTGGATTCCTAGAAGCTCGACATCAAAAATTAAATCAGTATTTGGAGGAATTACACTGCCAGCACCTCTTGACCCATAACCCATTTCAGATGGAATTATTATCGTTCTTGTACCACCAATTTTCATACCAGCAAATCCATCATCCCACCCCTTAATAACCTGACCAACGCCTAAAACAAAAGTGAAGGGCTCATTTCTATCTTTTGAACTATCAAATTTATTTCCTTTTTTATCATCTTCATTTTCGTCATAAATCCATCCAGAATAGTGGACTGTAATCGTAAGACCTTTTTCAGCCTCACGTCCCTCTCCAAGTTGACTATCTATTGTAGTAAATTCAGTCATTTTATTTTCCTCTTTTAATGTTTTTTCTAATGTTATATCTATAGCCCAAGTTGAACCAAAACTTAATAGTAAAATAATCGTAACAAATAATTTTTTCATTTTATTCTCTTTCTTAATTTATAAAAGTTAAATCAATTAAATCCTCTATAAAGGGTTGTGCATTTTTTGCTTCCTCATGATTCATGATAAAAACAAATGACTTCATCTCCTTTTTATCACTTAAAAAGAATCCAGCAATTCCTACAACGTTTTTCAAAGACCCTGTTTTAAAATGACCATTACGGCTAAATTTTGTTCTTTTCATTTTATTTTTAAGGGTACCGTCAATTGAGGCAATAGGAAAAGAAGCAATCATTTCAGGCATGAAGGGATCATTGTATATATTTTGTAAAATTAGTAAAAGTTGATTTGTACTAATTTGTATCTTTCTTGATAAACCTGCACCATTATCAATAAAAAGTCCTTTGTGAAGCAATCCTTTCTCTTTTAGCCATGTTTGTATATAAAAATTCACCATATCTTCAGTGGGCTTAATATCATTTTTTTCTTTAATGACAGTCAGCATAAGATTTCGCGCCATAAGATTTAAACTATATTTATTTACATCTCTTATTAACTCACTTAAAGGTCTTGAAAAATGCGTATATAAATGTACTTTACTTAAATCCTCTCTATCTTGTTTTATATAAGATCCATCAAAAAATCCACCATTCTTATTCCATAGATCTTTAAAAACCTCAAAAAAATAAAGGGACGGATCCAAAATTGCTAGGTCTATTTCTTTTTCGTTACAACGCTTACTGAATCCGCCTAAAAATTTGACGGAATTTTTATCATTTTTTTTGCTGGTAATAATTTTTAAGCGAGACTTCCAATTACCACATTTTCCATTCGATATACGAAGATTTTCATTAATAAACATATTATTAATATTTGGGTCAGCAATTACTTTTATTTTATTTTTTTGAGTAGATAATTTAAAGTTTATCGTATTGCTTTGAAGAGTTATTGCGCTTGGCAAAACGTTATAAGCTCTTAAAGGATTTTCATCAAAATCTTTTTCTATTGGCATTTTTCCAAAAAAACTGTAATCCAATATTAAATTACCATTAATCTTTTTTATACCTTTGTTTTGTATCTTTCTTATCATCTTTTCTAAATCTTCAATGGAAAATGTTGCGTCTGCACCCCCTTTAAATATAAGGTCTCCGTTAAGTAAGCCATTCTCAACTTTTCCAGAATGATAAAAATTAGATTGCCATTGATAGCTAGGGCCCAGATCTTTAAGGGCTATATAAGTACTTATAATCTTTACAAGAGAAGCTGAATTAAATAAACGCTCCCCATTATAAGTTATCAGTGGGGCATTAATATTGGATAAATTTTGTGCTGCAAATGTATAGCTAGATTTTTCAAATTTGTATTGATCAATCAGTTTTTTAAAATCATTAGGAAGCTCTGCAAGAGCAATATTAGGAATAAAAAATAAAATTATGATGAAATTGAAGATGTGCTTAAACATTAGACTTAATACTTTGTTCAGATACTTTTATCATGTGAGACATTTCAGCACTATTAATTGAGTATGGAGGCATAAAATAAAACGTACGATTAATAGGCCTTATAAAAACTCCTTGCTTGAGAAATGACTGAATGACTTTCTCAATATCAAGTTGATTATCTAGTTCAAACGCCCAGATCATTCCTAAATTTCTAAAATTATGAATGGGTAAATTTTTATGGTTTTCAAATAATGCATTAATTTTTTTTGCCTTTTTATTATTATTACCTAGAACATCTTTATTTTTAAAAATAGATAAAGTACCTAAAGCAGCGCTGCAGGCAAGTGGATTTCCTGTATAGCTATGACAATGTAAAAACCCTCTTTCTTTTTCGTTATGATAGAAGGCCTTAAAAATATGTTTTTTTGTTAAACTTACTGATAATGGAAGATAACCGCCAGTAAGCCCTTTTGATAAGCATAAAAAATCTGGTTTAATATTGGTGTGCTGATGTGCAAATAATTTTCCTGTCCTACCAAAACCAACTGCTATCTCATCAGCAATTAAATGAATATTATATTCATTACAAAGTCTTCTAGCCTCTTTAAGATAAAGTTTATTGTATATTCCCATTCCTGATGCACATTGGACCAAAGGCTCTAAAATAAGACTCGAAATTACATCACTTTTATTTTCAAATAATTCTTCAAGTTCTTTAATCTTGTTAAGTGTAAACTCTTTTATACTCTCATCATCTTTCTTAAGTCGTAAGTCCGGAGAGCTCACTTGAATATGACTTTTCATTAACTGACTATAATGCTTTCTAAAAATTGCTAAGTCAGTTACCGACAAAGCACCAAGCGTTTCACCATGGTAACTATTTTGTAGGTAGACAATTTTATTTTTTTGGGGTAGCCCTTTCTCTCTCCAAAAGTGAACACTCATTTTTAGGGCTATTTCAATTGCATTGGATCCATCGCTTCCATAAAAACAGTGTCCCAATCCAGTTATTTTATTGAGTTGTTCCGATAGGTTAACCACTGGCTCATGAGTCATTCCAGCTATCATTGAATGTTCTAAATTATT
>CALKDJ010000121.1 GCA_938084195.1 uncultured Methylophilaceae bacterium | reverse complement strand
AATCATGTGATCCTGACTTATTAGGTGAACCCTTACCAATGATAGTTTTACAACATATCAATGTTGGTTTATCAGTAACTTTCTTTGCTTCTTGGATTGCTTTATCTACTGCATCTGGGTCGTGACCATCTACATCTCTTATTGCGTGCCATCCATATGATTCAAAACGTCCAGCAGTATCATCGGTATACCAGCCCTCAATGTGCCCATCAATTGAAATACCATTATCATCCCAAAGAGCAATTAATTTTCCGAGACCCCATGTACCTGCCAATGCACATGTTTCGTGAGATACACCTTCCATTAAACAACCATCACCCATAAAGACATATGTATAGTGATCGACAATATCATGACCTGGTTTATTAAATTGGTTAGCCATAAGTTTTTCAGCCATTGCAAAACCAACTGCATTACTTATTCCTTGTCCTAAGGGGCCAGTGGTTGTTTCAACACCTGGCGCATATCCATATTCTGGGTGTCCTGCACATGCTGAATGTATTTGACGGAAATTTTCAATTTCTTTCATAGGAAGATCATATCCAGTCAAATGCAGTAAAGAATAAATTAACATGGAGCCATGCCCATTGGATAATATAAATCGATCACGATCTGCCCAATTTGGATTAGTGGGATTATGATCTAAATGGTGATTCCATAGGACCTCACCGATTTCGGCCATTCCCATTGGCGCTCCAGGATGTCCAGATTTTGCCTTCTGAACTGCATCCATTGATAGTGCTCTAATTGCATTTGCTAAATCTTGTCGTGTTGCCATGATATCCCCCAAATTTGATGACGTGCTTTTTTATAATTTACTCCAAAGCAACGATTAGTATATAGTCGTATAACGAATCTTAAATTATTCCCTAAACTTGTTATTCAATCAAGGTATCTTACGTTTAAATTAAATTAAAGATCATTTCCACTTAATTGAACAACCTATGCTTGAAATTTGCTCTTTTGGGCCTTGTTGAGTATTGGCAATAAGCTTCATACCCTCATATAAATCCCTTTCATTATTAATAGATGGCTCTTCTCTTCCAGTTGAGTCAAAACGCCCCCTATACTGAAGTTCAAGTGCAGCATTAAAACCAAAAAAGTCGGGGGTGCAAATTGCATCATAAGCCTTTGCTACCTCTTGACTCTCATCAAATAAATAAGGAAATGAGAATGCTTCTTTTTGACTTATTTTTTGCATATTTTCATAGGAATCGTCTGGATAATTCACCACATCATTGCTTGAAATAGCAACCGCATTGATACCTATTTTTTTTAATTCAGCTAAATCATTTACTAAACGCGGTAGAATAGCTTTTACATAAGGACAATGATTACAAATAAACATGACTATTAAGCCACATTCGCCTTTTACTTTAGATAGATTCCATTGCTCTCCATCTACACCTAGAAGGTTAAATTCTTTTGCTTTCCACCCAAAATCACATATGGGGGTATTTAAACTAACCACTTCAACTCTCCGATAAATATATGAATCGATTTTACCATCCAAGCCCATTAGAATTAAAGCAAAAAATTCATCTATCTAATAAGGTAGCGCACCATGCTGCCCATGTTTTAAGATTAAGAACCGATGATAAAATTATATTATTTCATAACGACCTTTATGATTATTCTGCAGTCATTACTGATATCAATAAAAAAACTGTAAAGGTTTACATTGATAGTAGATTTGAAAATCAAAAGAATCCAACTATTCATTTAAGATTATTTCAATCATTATCATCAAGTGAAAAAATGGATTGGATTATCCAAAAAAGTGTGGAGTTAGGGGTAGGTTCTATTATTCCAATGTATAGCAAAAGAAGTAATATAAAATTACAAGGTAGTAGAGCTGAAAAGAAATTATCTCATTGGCAACAGGTGGTTATATCTGCTTGTGAGCAATCAGGGAGATCATCATTACCCAAAATATCCCTACCGAAAAAAATAGAAGAATGTCTAAATCAAGAAAATGCCAATCACCTTAAATTAATTCTTTCGCCAAAAGAAAAAAATAATTTACAAAGCATTAACAATTCATCCGTAAAAAATATTGATATTATGATTGGTCCTGAAGGCGGCTTTGCTGAAGAAGAGCTTAACCAAGCAATTAAATCACACTTTGTTCCAATAGGCCTTGGGCCACGCATATTAAGAACCGAAACAGCACCGTTATCTATTTTGTCAATATTGCAATATAAATATGGTGATTTTGCTTAAATCACAAAAATTTAATATAATATTAGTTAATTATTAAATAATATTGTATTTTATGCAAAATAGTGTAGCTATTAACATAAGAAAGTTACGTAAATTAAATAAATTAAGTCTTGATACTTTTGCAAAAAAATTAGAGCTAAGTCCTAGTAATTTATCGCGTATTGAGCGTGGAGAGCTTAATATTAACGTTCAATTACTGCAAAAAGTATCAGATTGTTTTGGTGTATCTATACAATTCTTCTTCTCTGACCAATCATCCGTTGAGACCTTAAAAAATAATCACAATAATTTTGTTAAACAATTTCGTGAAGCCTCCAAATATATTAATGAATTTTCAATGCAAACTTTTGTTATTGCATTCAGCGGAGACATTATTTATGACAATCAATTAGACAATATTGTGCAAGACATTAATCTTTTACAAAGTTTAAATATTCGTATCGTTATTGTTTATGGTATTCGTCCTCAGATAAATCATGAAATAAATGATCAATCTTCTGTGTCCTTAGTGCGTAATATTCGTGTGACTGATCAAGAAATACTTGAAAAAGTCATTGATGTAAATGGTCGGAATAAAATTAAAATTGAGTCTGCATTGTCATCCAAAAGTTTAGACTTATCATCCGGCAATAAGGAAAATAAAGTTG